>DAIQOU010000191.1:0-8223 GCA_036787725.1 Bacteroidales bacterium | reverse complement strand
AGCAAAACGAAAACGCATTTTGCAGCAAAATGAAAATACCCGGTCGTATAACCCGAAATATCCGCAATCGTAAAATAATCGCCCGATCAACAAATCCGGAACAATCCGGGGAAGATAGATACTTGTATGTATTTATCACGGATTAAGCGCCGGAAAATTATAAAATCCGCCTTTCGCGCCTTCTTCCTTTTATCCTTTTCTCCTTCGCGCCTTCCTCTTCTTTAACTTATTTGTGTGACAATCAATTTGTTTCTGCCGGTCTTTCGGGTGGTAAATTGCTTATTGTCCAACTTGCCGATTCGTGAGATATGCCTGACGATGTTGATCCGTTCAGCCAATTCGGCTTCAATAAATTCGCCCGGTCCATGGCTCGCAGGGTTTCCGTCCGGGAGACTCGTTTAATCAATTTAGCTCTTCTCTGCATGGTCATTGTTAAGTGGGTATTGTTGCTTGCGAGTCCCCGGCAAGCAGCAGTTTCCAAGTCCCATACGGGACGCCTGTATGCTTCCCCGGCGGTGAACCGGAGCGTAACCGTCGGAAGTGCGGAAGGGCTGCCTCTTTCGACCCGTAAGTTTCGCTTGCGCTACACATGCGGTTAAGCATGATCTCGTCCCTCCGGGACTTATCTCCGGCTTACCTCAAAAGGAGGGTTGTCAAAAGGCCGGGTGTTCTTTGAATAAGTTACGGATTTTACCCCTTCCGGGGTAATTACTTACAATTCGTAACCACTTCGGGAAATACCGGGCATTTTGAGACAGCCTCATATTATGCATAACCGAGAGTTAGCGAAGCGCACCCACGGTAGCACCCCACCCGCAACGTGTAGCACTATGGCAGGACGAGACGTATAAATAAATAACAAGAAAGGCTGCCCAACCCGGACAGCCTTTCTTATTATTTTTGCAGACTCAATAAATTTATTACTTGGTATCTCGTTTTCCTCGTACCATTTTTTTTGCCAAATGTTGCTCTGCCTGTTGGTATTTGAATATTTTTTCGGCAGAGAGGAATTTTTTGAACTTATTCATGTATTCTTTGTCCAGTTCAGCCTCTTTTATTTTAGCATCGGCATTTAACTTGATTATTTTATCGTATTCCGCCTCCGAAACAGTTTTACCTTCTTTTATCGCTTTATAAATATTTCTTAATTCCTTTCTGATTTCTCGATTCAGTTGGAATTTCTTTTCTTGCAGTTCATTGCATAAAGGCCAGAATGCTTTGGATTCATCTTCCGTTAATTTCATTTCTTTAGAGATGTAATCTTCCCGATAGGCTTTGAATTTCTCAAAATCGGCCTTTCTTTTTTCCCCGTTGTTCCTTTGTTGAGCCGACAGATTAAATGAAACGGCAAAACAAATAAAACTTATAATTAAAAAAATCTTACGGTTCATATTGCTTCTTTGTTAATTAAATGGTTCTTCTTCTGAGTAGGATTCTGTTTCGGCCGGCAGTTCTTCCATAAAGAAAGCCTGACGGTAAGCATTTTCTACATATTGATCTTCATAAAAAGAATAAAATTCTTCTATCTCCGTAGGAGAAGCCGTTTCGTTTTCGGAAAGAATCCGCGGTGCTTCGCCGGCACCTCCGGTAAACATACGAACCATCAGTGCGATTCCGGCAAACATGGCTGCCATATACATCCATGGTTTAAACCGTTCCCAAAGATTAACCTTTTCGGGTTCTTTGATTTCTCTTTCCGGCAGGCGGGACATCAAGTCATTAGTGAAATTTTCAAAGTATCCTTCCGGGACTTTGAAAGGATTTTCACTCCTTAATTCGTTTAATTTATTGTTAAGTTTCATACGTTTACTTATTTTTTCAGACCGGTTATCTTTAAGACATGACGGGAGTAAAAAGGTTTAATCTCTTCCTGTTAAAAATGCTTCTATTTTTTTTACTGCATGATGATAGGAGGCTTTCAAGGCTCCTACCGAAGTACCCAATATTTCCGATATTTCCTCATAAGGCATATCTTCATAGTATTTCATATTAAAAACCAATCGTTGCTTGTCGGGTAATGTGAGAATGGCTTGTTGCAATTTCAGTTGAGCTTCCTCCCCGTCAAAATAATCATCGCTTTCCAGTTTTCCAACTAAAAAACCGTCTGTATCATCAATAGATACATTGTTTAAGGCTCGTTGTTTGTTTAAAAAAGTGATGCATTCGTTAATGGCAATCTTATAAAGCCAGGTTGATAGTTTTGCTTCTCCCCGAAATAAGTCAATATTGGTCCATGCTTTAATAAATGTATTTTGCAATAAGTCGTTGGCATCATCATGAGATAATACCATTTTCCGGATCTGCCAATAGAGTTTCTCGCTATAATAATTTACTATAACTTCGAATGCTTTCTTTTGACGCTCCGGACTCGGATTCTTGAGTTCTTGCAATATCTCTTTCTCATTATAGACCTCCATACGGCGATTTTTTTTGTAAAAGTAGCAATTTTTTTGGTGTTGTCATTATGCGTCGCGGCAGCGAAAGGTTTTAATTGGGAGATGTTCGAAAGAGAATGATTATCTTTGTACTCCTTATTAATAAATAAATGGAGATTACAAAGCAGGAAATTGCAGAACGGTTACAAGGGAATTTATTTGATACGGTGTCTCGGGCTGCCGATGAATTGGGATTGGAAGCGTATGTTATCGGAGGATTTGTCCGAGATTTGTTTTTACGCCGTCCTTCCAAAGACATTGATATTGTTTGTGTAGGGAGCGGGATACAATTGGCGGAAAAAGTAGTGGAATTGCTCGGAAAGAAAGCCCGCCTTTCTGTATTTAAAAATTTTGGAACGGCACAAGTTAAATATAAAGATACGGAAATCGAATTTGTCGGGGCACGAAGAGAGTCTTATCAACGGAATTCGCGGAAACCGATTGTCGAGGACGGAACATTGAAAGATGATCAAAACAGAAGGGATTTTACTATTAATGCGTTGGCATTATGTATAAATAAGGCGCGTTACGGTGAACCGGTGGATCCGTTTGGAGGAATGGAAGATATGAAATCATTAATTATTCGTACTCCTTTGGATCCGGACATAACATTCAGTGATGATCCGTTGCGAATGATGAGAGCGATTCGTTTTGCTTCTCAATTGGGATTTTTTATAGAGTCGGAAACGTTTGATGCCATTAAACGAAATAAAGAACGAATTGCTATTATTTCCAAAGAACGAATCGCAGATGAGTTAAATAAAATACTGTTGTCTCCCCGCCCTTCCGTCGGATTTGAGTTGCTGGATAAAACAGGGTTATTACCTCTTATTTTTCCGGAACTGTCAGCGTTGAAAGGGGCTGAAACCAAAGAGGGGATTGGTCATAAAGATAATTTCAGTCATACGTTGATGGTGTTGGATAATTTATCTCGTCATACCGGTAATTTATGGTTGCGTTGGGCGGCTGTTTTTCATGATATAGGAAAACCGGCTACCAAACGATTTGATCCGAAAGCGGGATGGACGTTCAAAAATCATAATTTTATAGGGGCTAAAATGCTTCCCGGTATTTTTCGCAATATGAAGTTGCCGATGAATGAGAAGATGAAATATGTTCAAAAATTAGTATTATTGCATATGCGTCCGATCGTCCTTGCGGATGACGAGGTCACCGATTCGGCGGTCAGGAGGTTATTGTTTGAGGCCGGAAACGATATTGATGATTTGATGTTGTTGTGTGAGGCGGATATCACTTCCAAAAATCCGGAAAAAGTTCGTCGTTTCCTTCGTAATTTTCAACTGGTAAGAGAAAAATTGAAGATTATAGAAGAAAAAGACCGGGTGCGTAATTTCCAACCGCCTATTGACGGAATTGAAATTATGGAAATGTTTAATCTTCCGGCTTCCCGTATAGTGGGAGAATTGAAGAATACAATTAAAGATGCTATCTTGGATGGTATAATTCCAAATGAATATGAAGCTGCCAGGTTGTTTCTGATTGAGATTGCAAAAAAAGAAGGACTTGAAATTCGCAAGTAAAATATATGTTAAGACAATAAAGAAGATCATTCCGGCGGGAATCATCTTCTTTGTTGTTTGGTATGTATTTTGTCTTCCTTCTGTTCTTTTTGATGTCCCTTATGCTACGGTAGTTGCAGATAGAAACAATGAGTTGTTGGGAGCTCGTATTGCAGATGATAATCAGTGGCGATTTCCTTTGTCCGATACGGTTCCTGATAAATTTAAACAATGCATTGTTGCTTTTGAAGATCGTTATTTTTATTATCATTGGGGAGTGAATCCGTTGGCTGTGGTTCGAGCAGCCGTTCAAAACTTTCGATCCGGTCGCATTGAAAGCGGAGGAAGTACCATCACCATGCAAACCATTCGGTTGGCTCGAAAGGGAAAACGCACTTGGAAAGAAAAAATCATAGAAGCTGTTTGGGCTACCCGGTTGGAATTTCGTCATTCTAAGGAAGAAATACTGGGATTGTATGCATCTCATGCGCCTTTTGGCGGCAATGTGGTGGGACTGGAAGCTGCTTCGTGGCGATATTTCGGGCATCCGGCTCGTCAGTTGTCCTGGGCCGAAGCCGCTACGTTGGCAGTGTTGCCTAATTCCCCTTCCATGATCCATTTATCCAGAAATCGGTCTTTATTAATCGACAAAAGGAATCGATTATTATTCAGATTAAAAGAGCGTAATATCATCAATCTGTCTGACTATGAATTGGCTTTGATGGAACCTTTGCCTGCCGAACCTCTTCCACTTCCTCAAATTGCTCCTCACTTGGTTAATCGATTTTATTTGAATGATCGGGGTAAATATATTCTTTCTACTATAGACAGAGGATTACAGGTATATTTAGAAGATATATTGGCTCGTTGGCATGAGGAATTTTCACGGAATGAAATAGGAAATATAGCTGCTTTGGTAATTAATGTGGAAACAAATCAAGTACTCTGTTATTGCGGGAATGTGGAATTCGGTAATCGGAACTCCGGAAACCAGGTGGATGTGATCCGCGCTCCGCGAAGTACGGGCAGTATTTTAAAACCGTTGCTTTATTGTGCCATGTTGCAAGAGGGAGAATTATTGCCTCATACTTTATTGCCGGATGTGCCTTTGAATATAAACGGATTTATACCGCAAAATTTTGATGGAATGTTTTCCGGAGCCGTCCCTGCATCCGAAGCGTTGGCTCGCTCATTAAACGTACCCTCTGTAAACGAGTTAAGAACATACAGCGTTCCGAAATTTCATGATTTTTTGAAAAAAGCAGGACTGACAACTTTAAGTAAATCTTCTTCTCATTACGGATTATCTTTGATTTTGGGTGGTGCCGAAGCCACATTGTGGGATGTTTCTTCTGCTTATAATAATATGGCAAAAGTGTTATTGCAAGCTACACATCCCGATTCCCGATATGCTGTAGATTGTTCACCTTTTTTAAATATGCAAGAGGAGGTTGCAGATTCCGATATTCGTTCATTGTATAATCCGGGAGCTGTTTGGCAAACATTTGATGCTATTAAAGAAGTAAATCGACCGGAAGAGATTGATTGGAAATATATATCTTCGATGCAAACCATGGCTTGGAAGACCGGTACGAGTCACGGATTCCGGGATGCGTGGGCGGTAGGAGCAACTCCTAAATACGTTGTCGGAGTTTGGGTCGGAAATGCCTCCGGGGGTGGTCGCCCGGGATTGGTAGGAGCCAAAACGGCTGCTCCTGTTATGTTTGACATATTTAATGCTCTTCCGGCAGGGGATTGGTTTGATATTCCATATAATGAGTTGATCGAAGCGGAAGTTTGTTCCGAATCGGGACATCTTAAGGGTGTATTCTGTAATGCTGCCGATACTATCTTGATTTGTCCCGGAGGATTGAAAACAGCGCCTTGTCCTTATCATATTTCCGTTACCGTAACAGAGGATGAACAGTATCGGGTTTTTGAAGATTGTGCGGGAAGTAGCGGAGTAAAGCAGGTTTCCCGTTTTGTATTACCTCCTGCTTGGGAATGGTTTTATAAACAGAATCATCCTTCTTATCAAAGCTTGCCCCCCTTAAAACCGGGATGCGGACAAAGCGGGCAATTCAGGGTTATGCAATTTATTTACCCGCAGAGGAATACACGGATTTCATTGCCAAAACAAATGGACGGATCGAAAGGACGAGTTGTTTTTGAGTTGGCTCATGTTAATCCGAATGCCGTCGTTTATTGGCATTTAGATCAGGAATATGTGGGAATGACACAAACTTTTCACCAAATGTCCTTGCAACCCGCTCCGGGTGCCCGCTCCATAACTGCTGTTGATAATGAAGGAAACAGTTTATCCATAAGTGTCATTGTGGAAGAATAAACGAAATAAACGAAATTTCCCGAAACTTTTTCTATTCTCCGGTTGTAATATAATATAAAAAAGAATTGATAACCGATAAAAATTATTGATGAGCTTTTTTGACGATAATCCATATCTTTGCTTTCAATACCGTTGTTACCTAAAATCAACTAATTATGGCACGAATTAAAAATTTTTCCGATTTTATAGCTCTATACGTAGACGGTTTCAAAAACATGACTTGGGGGAAACCGCTTTGGATCATTATCTTTATTAAGCTGTTTATTATGTTTGCCATCCTTAAGGTATTTTTTTTTCCTAATTTTCTTAATTCTAATTTCGACACAGATAAAGAAAAAAGCGATTACGTTTCAAAAGAACTTACCAAAAGCATAAATCTTTAAATTATTAACAAATGAATCCTATTGATGCTTCATTGATTGATTGGTCCAGGGCGCAGTTTGCTTTAACAGCCATGTACCACTGGTTATTTGTTCCGCTAACGTTGGGGTTAGGGGTGATCATGTCTGTAATGGAAACTATTTATTACAAAACAGGAAATGTGAAATGGAGGCGTACAGCCAAGTTCTGGATGAAAATTTTTGGAATAAACTTTGCGATCGGCGTTGCAACAGGTATAATTCTGGAATTTGAGTTCGGTACCAACTGGTCTAATTACAGTTGGTTTGTTGGAGATATATTTGGAGCTCCATTGGCCATAGAAGGTATTTTTGCTTTCTTTATGGAGGCCACTTTTATCGCAGTTATGTTTTTCGGATGGAATAAGGTCAGTAAAGGTTTTCACTTGGCATCCACTTGGTTGACTACCATAGGAGCTACTCTTTCCGCTTTTTGGATTTTGGTGGCCAATGCATGGATGCAATATCCGGTGGGAATGGAATTCAATCCGGATACTGTTCGCAATGAAATGGTGGATTTTTGGGCATTGGTGTTTTCGCCGGTAGCTGTGAATAAATTCTTCCATTCGGTGCTTTCCGGTTGGATGTTGGGAGCTGCCGTAGTGGTGGGGATCAGTTCTTGGTTCTTGTTGAAAAAAAGAGAAAATATTTTTGCATTGGACAGTATTAAAATCGCTGCTCTTGTGGGAATGGTCGGTATTTTGCTTTCTATTTATACCGGTGACGGGTCTGCTTATCAGGTTGCTCAAAGACAGCCGATGAAACTTGCAGCTATGGAAGGTCTTTATGAAGGAGGAACAAGCGTCGGATTGGTTGGAGTTGCCCTGTTAACTCCCGGAAAACAATATGGAGATGATAAAGATCCTTTTATTTTTAACATTCAATTCCCTAAGTTGTTATCTTATCTTTCCACGCGGAATTTGGACGGTTATGTTCCCGGGATCAATAACTTGATGGAAGGATATGAACGTCCGGAGAAAAAGGAACTTTCCATGGAGGAAAAGATGAAAAGAGGAAAGTTGGCAATTTCGGCATTGGCCGATTATAAAGAAGCACAAGAAACCGGTGCTACGGATAAGGCTGCTGCAGCGAGAAAACAACTGGATGAAAACTTTCCTTATTTCGGTTACGGGTATTTTAAATCTCCTGCCGATGCCATTCCGAATGTTCCTTTGGTGTTTTATTCTTTTCGGGTAATGGTTATTCTGGGCGGTTATTTCTTGTTGTTGTTTCTGATTGCATGGTTTTTTTCTTATAAAAAGAAATTTGACAAGACAAGATGGCTACAGTGGATTTGCCTGTTATCCATTCCGTTAGCCTATATCGGCTCTCAAGCCGGATGGATCGTGGCGGAAGTGGGACGTCAGCCGTGGGCCATTCAGGATATATTACCCGTTATGGCTGCAGTCTCGGATATTGGTACATCCTCCGTTAAACTGACATTTTTTATTTTTCTGGGTCTTTTTACCTTATTATTGATTGCTGAAATCGGAATTATGGTCAAACAAATAAAGGCCGGACCC
>DAIQOU010000190.1:0-8255 GCA_036787725.1 Bacteroidales bacterium | reverse complement strand
CCTGTATAAGATGCCGCTCTCCTCGCGAAGGCCTCCGTAGGAGGCCAACAAAAAGCAGGTTGAGAGTGTGCCAAAAGTCCGGGTATTTCCCGACAAAGCTACGAATTGTAAGCGTTTACCCCGACAGGGGTAAAATGTGCATAACCCCGAGTGAGCGAAGCGTAACTCGGGGTGGCAACTCTCACCCGTATTTATTGCGGATAGGTTCGTGATTCCGAAAGGGTATTGCCTTTTTTGTTCAACTTTCGAGCTGTTTCCAATATAGCTTCATTGATGGCCTTTACTTTATCAAACTCCATCTTTTCAATCCGGCGATCGTAAGTTACCAGGCCGTTGATCTCATGTTCCACGTCGGTAGTCTGAGTGTAGATGGCTGCACTGGTTCCACGGTACATCATCATTTGCTCCACATCATTGATCAGCCGGACGTAAGTGTCGGATAGTATTTCCTTATTGATTAATATTTCGTACGAATTATTTCTTACCGGCCACATGTGATCACGTACATACAGTCCTTTTCCGCCGAATTCGCCAATAGAAGAGGCACGATGATCGTCGGGAGCGGGGGTATGCTTTTCGTCGATAGATCCGTAATTGTGCAAATCAACGAAATCGCCGTTGCCCGGATCGCCATAAGCCGGACGATATCCGGGAGCATAGTTGTAGCCGGAGTTACCGTTCACGAGTCGCGTCGGGTCATACTTTTTTATCCAGTCTGTGATATCGGTTACTTCGAAGGCGCCCCAGTTTTCATTAAACGGTACCCACATCACGATAGAAGGAGAACTGATGTGTTGATCGATCATTTCCTTAAGTTCATCGCGGAACTGTTGTCTGAGGGCTACCGAATCCGGAAGATCGGGTTCCCAAAGATTAGGCATATCCTGCCATACGATTACTCCGAGTCGATCACAGTGATAGTACCAGCGTTGCGGTTCTACTTTAATATGCTTACGGATCACATTAAAACCGGTTCGTTGGGCCAATTCAATGTCATAGAGTAAAGCCTCTTCCGTAGGAGCAGTAAATATACCATCCGGCCAATACCCTTGATCCAACAAACCCAGATGGAATACAAATTGATCGTTAAGCAGTGTACGCGTTACTCCGCCTACTTTGCCCAATCCTACCGAACGCATCCCGAAGTAGCTGTTGACTGCGTCTGCTACTCGGCCGTGCTTGTTGCGTAGTTCCAGTTTCAGGTCATAAAGGAAGGGATCTTCGGGGCTCCAGAGGTGAGGATCCCGGATGGGTATGTAGAACTTTTCGTTTACAGAGCCTTCTGCATTAGCTATTTCTGAATTGCCGGCCATCGCTGTGGCGATTACTTTGAGTCCGCTCGCGGAAGATGAAGCAACTACCTCTAACCGATTGTTCTTAAGATCGGGAATCAGCTTTATGCCGGAAATATATTCTTTTTCTACCGGCTCCATCCATACTGTTTGCCAGATACCGGAAGAGAAGGTGTAGTCACCGCGCGGTCCGTTTTTACCTGACGGAGTCAGTCCGTCGTTGGGGTCGTAGGCTCCCACTACCAGCGTATTGGTTCCCGCTCGGAGAAAATCGGTTATGTCAAACGAGAAACTCCCGTATCCGCCGGTGTGACTCCCTACTTTCTTATCATTGATAAAAACAGAAGCTGCATGATCCACAGCACCGAAATGCAACAGGATACGTTTGCCTTTCCACCGGTCGGGTACGTTTATGGAACGCCTGTACCACAAATTGATTTCCTGTTTTCGAGCAATACCGGAAAGTTCTGCTTCCGGAACAAACGGCACCAATATCTTTTCGGGGTTCGCAGGGAATTTCGGAGGAGTTACGGCCGATACGGGATCGGCTTTGTCTTTGCCTCCCATGTAATCCCATTTGCCGTTGAGGTTGAGCCATTCCGAGCGTTCCATTTGCGGACGAGGGTATTCCGGTAAAGGAATTACTGCTTTCAGTGCTTCTTCCGTCCACGGGGTGGGCAGGGTGAATTCGGTGGAGGCTTGTGCTTCCGGATTCAATACTCCCCCTAATGAAAAGAGGCTAAAGGTTAAAAAAGTAATAAGATTTTTTTTCATACGTTATTATTTATTTTTATGTATGATCATATGAAATCCGCATCATGTTCCTTCTCTTTGGTGCAGCTTTTGCGTGCGGATTTCATATAATAAATGATTGAAGTTTCGCCAACCAAAATTAGTAAATTAAAAAAGGAACGGACGAAACTTGGTGAAAAATTACGGGTGTTTCAACAGGGTGTTTCAAAGAACGCTTGCCCTTTGAAGACACTCTGTTGAGCAACTTCGCCGTTATAACGTTTGCTACTTCAGTTTGAAAACCGGAGAATAGATTCCTTGATCCGCGTCTTTAGTCCACACACAAATACGTCCGTAAAGGAATTTTGCATTACTGGCATTATCATTTATTTCGAATGAATAAGACAACGGCCCGGTTTTAATATCTTCATCGGTGTAATCGATACGATCGATGCGAATGTCATCATCTACAAATTGACCATTATTTACCAACAGCAGAATACGTTCTATCCGGCGGTTTTCGACAATTTGATTCACAGTAAAAGTCGCAGTAACTTTCTTTCCCGATAACTTCATATCTGCATTGGTAATAGTATAATAAGGAGTCACCTCGAAATTCCGGACTGTATTGCCTTTAACGGTAATATAGGCAGTATCTCGTGAGTTTACCCAAGGCCCGTTGTTGTTGCGGCTTACCATCTTATACTCTCCGTCAAACAGCATGGCAGAGAAAGAACCGTCTTGAGTTACAAAAACGTCGATAGGCGAATAGTTATGATAGCCGTCCTGATATAATTGCAAACGCACTCGTTGGTCTGTTCCGCGCACTTGTACCGATTCTCCGTTATAGACGACTTTGCCCGTCAGTAAAGATTCGGGCTCGTCATAATTATCTAATCCACACGAATTAAACAGTGATAAGAACAACACGCCCTGTAATAATATTGAAAATTTTATCTTCATGATAACTGTCTTTTAGAATTATTGATAAGGATTCTTTTCCAATTTCTTATTTTTATTCACCCAATCTTGATCTATCTCGGAATAGTAGTGTCTGTCTTCAAAATTCAAGTTATACGGATACAAGAATTCCATATTGACTTCTTCGAAAAACCATTTGCCGTTATTCGGATCGCCCGGAGCAACTGCCAAATAAGGATATAAACCTCTACGCTCAGAGGTGCTTTTAGTTCTGTCCCATTCTTTATCGGCCAGACGCCAACGCTTCATATCCCAAAAACGATGGTCTTCGAAAGCAAATTCCACTCGTCTTTCGTGAACAATGTTTTCGAAAGTAACCGATGCCAATGCTTTTACACCTGCCCTTGCGCGTACTTTATTGATATACGATAATGCATCATTTGCTTTATTTGTTTCTACCAATGCTTCGGCAGCTATCAGGTAAGCTTCGGCAATACGGAAGTAGGGGCTCCACATAGCAGAACCGGAATGCAGGATAAGAGCCTGAGGATCTTCGTCCAGAAATTTCAGAATAGAAAATCCGGTTTTACACTCATTCGGGTCGTTAGACATAATCGGTCCATTGGCGGAAGTGATCAGTATTCCATTCTCGTCCTTATCTCCCATTTCGGCGAATGGAGATGCTTTTTTCTCCCATTTACCGTCCTTTTTTATCAGTTGTCCGGCCTGCAAAACGATTTCGGCGCCGTTAAAGAAAGAACCCGGATACAATACCGTACCGCCCAAACGGGGATCGCGTTTTTCGAAAAGTTCTGATGCCGTATTATAGAATACGGGATTGTCAATGGTTCCGATATTGAATGCCTCTTTTTGTCCGGGAGTTGCAGCGTCTGCAGGTTCGTATTCTTCCACCAGATTCAGCAATACATTTATATAATGTGAATCCGCTTCTTTTGCCAGCGTTCGCGGAATACAACGTGTTGTAAAGTAATGTTTGTTATCGGGTACTTTATAATCGCGCGCCCATATCACTTCCGTATTGCTTGATTTTACACTGACGGCTTCGTAGAAATTGCGCGCCTTATTGTCGGCTTTCCGGTCCTGTAATACATAAGGACTGTTTTTCAGAACATAATCGGCAGCGGCATATGCCTTATTAAAATAATCCGGGGCTTTGCTTTTATCAATACCGACAGCATCTCCTTTAACAGTCAGATTCGGGTGGCTTACATTGTATTTGGCCAATGATCCTGCATATAGGGCCGCACGGGCTTCCAGCATTTTAGCTGTCCATCGGTTGGCACGAGCCGAATTTTTGGTTGTGGCCGACGGTAACATTCCCTCTGCTGCTATTTCGCTGCATTCCTTGATGATATAATCGTATGTGTCGGCTTCCGATGCACGAGATATCTGCAAGGAAGAAAGATCCATGCCGGCTGTGTATTCATATACTTCATCTCCTACCAAAGGAACACCGCCCAATGTGCGTGCAAAACAGAAGTAAGCCCATGCACGAATAAAACGGGCTTCGGCACTCAATGTTTTTTTCTCCTCTTCACTTAGTACGGCAGAACCGGCGACTCCTTGCAGAAATTGATTGATATTACGGATCAATGTATAATCATAGCTTCTCCATAAATTACGGTCAAAACTGCTGATCTCATCTTTTTGGTGCCATACGGCTTCATCTAACTTTGCAAAGGCATCGACCGATTCAATACGTTGTCCCCATGTAATACGTCCGTACAAGTTGGCTAATGCCGACTCAATCAGTTTTGAATCACCGAATACCTGTTCGTTACTTTGAATGTTGTAAGGATCCTCATCCAGGAAATCGGAACACCCCGATAAGGTCAGGGACAGTAATACTGCTATTAATATTCTATATTTATTCATACGTTATTTTTTTATTGTTGTCCTTTCATTATTAATCAAAACTTTAGGTTAAAGCCGAAATTAATTACCCGCATGGTCGGATATCCCAGCCCATTTTGGTCTTTCTGCTCGGGATCGACTCCCTGTACATTAGATAGAGCAAAAAGGTTGGAAGCAGCCATGTATACGCGCAAACTTCCGATCTTGGCTTTCGATACAATCTGCTGAGGGAATGTGTATCCCAGTTCCAGGTTTCTGAGTTTCATATATTTTACATTGTGTTTCCAGAAAGTACTGCTTGAGTAAGGAGTATCCCCATTACGGTTTTTCAGGGCCATCGGATATTTTCCCGGGATAAGTTCGCTGTTCGCATCCCATATATCCGACAAACTCCAGCTGTCTTCAAACAGCCATTGCGGACTGTTACCATTGTTTTGGAAAGGTTTGGCTTGTTCATCCGCTTGGAAATAAGTAGAGAAGAAAGAACCGGAGAAGTCTGCTGCGAAATCAATTCCTTTCCATGCCGCTCCCAGATTAATGCCATAGTTGAAGATCGGGGTTGCATCCTGACGATAACCGATAGGGCGTTCGTCCATTCCGTTGATAACCCCGTCTCCATTGATATCTTTAAATTTTATATCACCCGGTATGACGGTCGAGTTACCCATACGATCATTATCGATAGGATAGCTTGCTATTTCTTCCCAACTCTCGAATTGTCCGATAGTTTCATAGCCCCAGTTCAGAAATCCGAAGCGTTTCACAATACTATTCCGGTATTGATCCCATGAGTTGCCTCGACGGTCGTCATAACGTTCCCGGTCATAAAAACGGGCATATGTTGCATTGGCTCCGACATTGTAGGAAACATCTCCCGCTTTGTCTGCCCACATGATAGTACCATCCATACCTTTATTGGATGTCGAGTTTAAGTTTTCGTAGGGAGCCGTGAAACCGACTTCTACCGGAAGAACAACGTCCCACCTGCGTTCGGGGATGCCTTCCTTTATACGGTTGAAATAACTCGTTTCCACTCTCAAACGATTATTGAAGAAGGCAGCATCAAATCCGACATCCAGAATCTTCGCTTTCATCCACGAAATTGTGGTTACCGGCAGCCCGCGGGGTTGTGATCCTACGACAAAGTTATCGTCTATAACAGATCCTCCCGCATCATAATTGTAACCGGGCAGATAACCGAAGGCTTTGTATATGTCTCCATTGATGGCATCGTCTCCTACTACCCCGTAAGATGCCCGAACTTTCAGATAATCAAACACATTGGCAATCCGGCTTTCTTTCCAGAAGTTTTCTTCAGACATTCTCCATCCTGCCGAGGCGGAAGGAAAGAATCCCCAGCGATGTCCCGGAGGGAATTTCCAAGAACCATCGTAACGGCCGGACAGTTCCAACAAGTATTTTTCGCTGTAGTTATAGTTTATCCGGCCTACCCAACCCATACGAGCTTGTTTTTCATCCAATCTTTCGCCATATTCTTTCATTTCGCTCAATTTAATATTATCCAGGCTGTTGGCAGCCGGTGATGATACAATTTTAGTATAGGGTGTTTTACGCTGAATGGTTTCCAACCCGGCAATCGCATTCAAGGAATGCAATCCCAACTTCTTGTCATATGCCAACTGAATATTGGAAGTCATTTCTACCACATTCTCCTGGGTTTTTTCCCGGTAGCCTGTATTCATGGTGTACGAATTCTCATATACATCGGTTGCTTTATCGTATTTATACAATCTGTAAGTATATTCATGATTGTTGTACATTCTGTTAGCGAAATAATAACTTACCAAGCCTTTCGCCTTCAACCCTTTTATTATTTCATATTCGGCATTGGCATTGATGTGGCCCACATTCCAATCATCGATCGCTCTTCCCGACAAATCATAATTCAACATTCCGAAGTTGGTCTGTTTATGATCGAGTTCCTGGGGATAATTGGGGTTTCCGTTGGCAAAGGGCCCTAATACCGGCAGATTTCGCAAAACGGCGAAACGAGGCAGGAAATAATCATCACCGCCCGGGACACCCGGATTTTCTTTCGATTCGAGACGCCCGGAGAATCCTACTCCGACCTTAAATTTCTCAGTCATCTGTACATCCAGGTTGATCTGGGCATTCGTACGTTTAAATCCTCCGTAGTTACGTACAGTTGCATCCTGATTCAGATGTGCCACCGAAATATAATAGTTCGCTTTATCTGATCCTCCCGTAATATTTACGTCGATGTATGATTGTGGAGCTGTTCCCCAGATGTAATCCAGCCAGTCGAAACTTTGGTATCCGGGTGCTGTTCCTGCCATCCATTTATCATACTCTTCGCGATTATACGTCCGTTGGTCTTCTCTCATACGCCCTTGAGCAATAAGCATCGTTTCCGATTGTACGTATTTGGTTACGTATGTTTTTGCATCCGCGGGTTCGACAAACTTAAAGTTGTTTTGCCATCCGTGGTATCCGTTTACAGATACCGTATTCTTGGTATTGCGTTTACCTCTTTTGGTGGTAACCACTACCACTCCATTGGCCGCACGCACACCGTAGATAGAAGCAGATGCATCTTTCAATATAGAAATATTCTCTATATCATTAAAGTTGATGTTGTTGAATTGTGTTTGATCTACTTGAATACCATCGATGACGAACAGCGGAGTATCCATGTTACGAATGCTGATCTCGGTAGTTCCCCCGGGACGTCCGTCGGTCTGACGAGTGTTTAATCCGGCTATTTTACCAACCAATGCGCCGGAAGCGGTAGGAGAGTTTGAACGTTGGATGTCTTTCGCTTCAATGGTAGAGATGGCACCCGTAAGGGTTGCTTTTCTCTGTGACATACCGAACCCGGTTACGACCACTTCGTCCAGAAATTGCAAATCTTCTTTCAATTGTACTCTGATTTCACCCCCGGATTCGGGAACATTTACCATTTGCGTAACATATCCTATATAGGATATTTCCAGCACGGCGCCATTTTCTACTGTTAACTTAAAATCGCCGTCCGGTCCCGTTATGGTCCCGTTAGTTACTCCTTTCTCTTTGATACCGGCGCCTATAAGAGGCTCTCCTGTTTCATCGGTAACGATTCCCGACACTGTTTTTTTTTGATTCTGTTCTGTTTGCAATACCGGATTCGAATTTGTTGCATGGGCATTGTTCGTTCCGATCAGTAAAGAGGACAGGACAAGTGAAATAAGAGCCGGCCTTATTTTCCATTTCGTGTTCCTCCTTTTGAATGCATGATTTTTTTTCCTCATGGTTAACTGAAATTAGTTTTTTAATAAAATATAATAACTCGTAGGAGGAGGATGTCAAAAGTCCGGGTATTTCCCGGATAGGTTACGAATTGTAAGCAATTGCCCCGAAGGGGTAAAACCCGGATAACCCCTTGCAAGCGAAGCGCAGCTTGGGGCAAAAAGAAAA
>DAIQOU010000716.1:0-2314 GCA_036787725.1 Bacteroidales bacterium | reverse complement strand
TGTATTTGTCAATCGGTTATGCCACCGACATAGGTTTCTGCGGTGGGCACCCGTCCGTTTAAGCGAGGACTGCGGGTAAGTTCCGGTTGCACATAGCCGAACGCAGCGCTTTCAACGGAGTCAGCTTTTGTTACTTTTGAATCAAGGCAAAAGGATGGAGATTGATAAGGTATTGAAGGATAAAGCAATAATACTTTATTCAATACAAACTCTATTGTAGTGTATAATTGCAATTGAAGAAGAAATGTCACTTTAGTCCGTTCGTCTTTTGCCTAAAATAAATTTAGTTCTAAGGAGAAAAGAAAGCTTATTTATGTAATTTTGCACGCGTTATTAATGATTGGTTATGGATATCGGGCTTCTTGATATTATCGAGTTTGCGGGTACTTTTGCTTTTGCTATTTCGGGGATCCGGTTGGCCTCGGCAAAAAATGTAGATTGGTTTGGAGCTTTTGTTGTCGGACTGGTTACGGCAGTAGGGGGCGGAACCGTAAGGGACCTGATGTTGGATGTTACTCCTTTCTGGATGGAAAATGCCATCTATGTGATCTGTACCGGGGTTGCATTGCTGGTGGTAGTGCTTTACCGGAAAATATTGGTTCGACTTAATAATACTTTTTTTATTTTTGATACCATCGGATTGGCATTATTTACGGTAGTGGGAATCGAAAAAACATTGCAAAGCGGATTTCCTTATTGGGTGGCATTGGTAATGGGAACGATTACCGGTTCGGTAGGAGGTATGATTCGCGATATATTGATTAATGAGATTCCGTTGATTTTCCGGAAAGAAATTTATGCATTGGCTTGCCTGATCGGAGGTATTTTTTACTGGGCCGGAGATAAACTGGGAATGTCGGTGGTAGTATGTCAATTCAGTACAGCCGGAGCAGTCATTTTAGTCCGCGTACTGGCTGTCAAATACCAAATCAGTCTGCCTATACTGAAAGGGGACGACAATCCCGAAAACAAAGATACCGATTGAACTTTCTTCTTATTTGTATGCGATTGTTGTTCATCTGCCGCGGATTCTTTATTTGCGGCAAAATGTATATTCTTTGTGCCGCAATCAACATGTTTTAGATGTACATCTAAAACATCATCGTTCCCGCAAATCGATAAACTATTTCTGCTGATGAAGAAAAGCGGCACCGAAGAAACAGATTGTTATTTGTATTAACGGTCATTATTTCGGTTAAAATAACGTCGTTTTAATAAAGGGCATTCCAATGAATCTCTCTTGCTTTGCAAAGGATAAAATCGAGCCGGTTGAAGACAAGGATTCTCTTTGAAGGATGGATAATTGGTCATATTCCCGATGTTGGTATTTTCCGGATGAATGTATTCGTTGAGATTCAGGAGACTTTTCTCGGGACTTATTTCATAATCGCGGAAAATAACGCAAGTTCCGATTCCTTCTTCCCGTACGCACTGTGTTTTGATTCGGTTTCCTTCTATCCGGTAAGTGCCCCATAGCGGGTATCGACAGTGGTTGGAATTACCTCCTTTTTCAAAACACTCGGCTAACGACTCCCAATCGGTGGCGGTTGCAACAGTATACAATCCGTTATTGTAAAACATAAAGACAGCGAAAAAAGTCGAATCGCATGCCCGTTGGGTTACATAATACCCGTGGGTGTTGATAAGCGTATCCAATCCGGTATATTCGTTTTTATAATAATAGGTGAAATCTTTCGGACCGGTCAGGCAACTTATGCAGTGTATAAGTATCGTAATCATTCCGGCAACTCGAAAAATGCTCAATAATGGATATGCTTTTTTCATCAATATAATGTATAAGGTTTATAGGTTCCCGCTTGGAAAAATACCTTGTTGTACTCTCCCGCTTGGAAATCGGTTGTTTGAAAGAGCTGTTGATGCCACCAGTTCTGACCGATGATCCCGCCTAACGCATTATTCATGCCGAGTCGAACCGTAAGCCCGTGGGATTCATAGCCGGCATAGAGGGGGGAAGACAATTGCCGGCCCCGGAGATAAATACCTTTGCTGTTGTGAGATGAAGCATCCGTTAATCCGTCCGCATCGTTGGTATAAACATTGGTTCCGATTAATATTCCTTTATACTTCACTTCCAGTGCGGCCGTACGGAACCGATCATACAAAGTAAATCCCGTAAAAGGTAAAGAAAGAATATCATCTTCAAACCCGATTTCGGCATCTTTCCAACGAAGCCTTACAATTCCCGAGGTTTGCGGATCTCCTTGGAAATAGCGGGTACAATAATAGCTAAACCCGGTTCTCCCGTTGTAATAATCGGTTCCGATAAATGCTATTCCGGGAGCAAACTTTTTTG
>DAIQOU010000189.1:0-8289 GCA_036787725.1 Bacteroidales bacterium | reverse complement strand
TTCTTTTGTCGGTTATCCTCGAATCGGAGAAAAAAATACTCCTTTTACAATGATGCAGGATAAAGAGGGACGTTATTGGATAGGTACTTGGGGCGACGGCTTGTGGCGGTTTTTTCCGGATCGGGAAGGGGAGGAATGCTATAAAAAGCAACCGGTCATAAATTCCAAAGACGGAACGGAGGAGCCGGTCTTTTTCAGTATGGTAGAGGATGATGTATACGGGTATTTATGGATGCTGTCTTATAATGAATTATATGCTTTGAAGCCGAATGGAGAAGATGTCCCGGAGAAAGCGGATATTCGTGATTTGGTAGACACGGATAAAATGTATACCAAGATATTGAAAGACAGAAACGGCAATTTATGGTTAGGATCATATGATATGGCATATACTGTTTTTTTTGATCGATCGAAAATTAAAAATTATCCTTTAAGCCAATTGAAAGAACATTTGCGACGGGATGCCAATGTCGTTCATTTGTGTTTGGATGAGGATAGTATCATGTGGATTAATCAGGATCGGTACGGACTGTTTTTATATGATTTGTCCCGCAACAGGATGGTAGGCCCCGGAGTAAATCCCGGTTTGCCGGAAGTAAGCGTTATTATTAAGTCTCGTTTCGGGGAAGGCGTTTGGGCGGCCGACAGGTATGTTCCTCGCTTAATGCGACTAAGAAAGGAAGGGATGCACATAAAGGTAGAAGAGACGTCGGATTTAACCGGATTAACGGGTAGTTCGGGACCGATAACCCGGTTGGCCGAAGATCGTCACGGGAATTTATGGATACTCGCAGCGAACCGACTTTTGGTAAAACCGCTCAACGGCTCCGGATTTATAATTTCAGATGAAAATTTCCGGAAAATAACGGGTTTGACCGTTGATGGAGAAGGAGAGATCCGGGCGGTATCTTCCGATCGGCATGTTTATCGGATGCGTTATTTTGACAATAGGATTACAAAAGAATCGGATACCCGGATACCGGTGTTATCGGAACAAGAAGAAATCAAAAATGTATGTGTTGATAAAGAGGGATGTATATGGGCTATTTCTTCTTTCGGAAAAATTTACAAGTCGGATAAAAGCCATCGGCAGTTTAATAACATGCCGTTGGAAAAAGAAATAGAAAACGGTTCCGTGCTGGAGTTAATCCCGGACCGGGATAATATTCGGATCATCACCAATAAAAAGGTAATCAGTTATCATATTTACCGAGATATTTGGACCGATTATTCTACTTTTGACGGAAACATAGTGGTGAATGTATTTAGGAATAAAGCGGTAAGTTCGGATGGAGAAGGAGGAATCTATGTGGGGGGACATGGAGGATTTATTCATATTCCGTGCGAGGAGAATATTTTACCGAACAAGAAAAATGGTTTTCCGGCAGTAACAGATGTAAAGGTGGATGACAAAAGTCTTTTTTTCTCTAACGGATTTTCCGGGAGTAAAAGAGAGCAAATGATCGACAACATTTATTTAACTCCAACTGACGGAAACCTCGAGATCTTGCTGTCTGCACTTGATTATTCTCTCAACCGGAAGAACCGATTTGCTTATAAGTTGGAAGGGGTTGATAAAGATTGGGTATATGTGGAGGATAAACATGCTGTTTTTTATAATCAAGTAAATAAAGGGGTTCATCGATTTCTGATAAAAACAGAATATGAACCGGGTAAATGGTCAGCCGAAAAGGTCGTGTTGACCATTGAGAAATATCCGGCCCTGTATGAGACTTGGTATGCCCGGCTTTTTTACGTCGTTTGTGTCGGTTTGGGTGTCTATTTTCTGTTGCGTATTTATTTGCGACGTATGAAAATAAGGAATGATATTAAATTCCGGGAAGAGTTAAACCGAACCAAACTGGATTATTTTACTAATATTTCTCATGAATTGCTGACTCCTCTTACTTTAATAAGAAGTTCTGTCGATTATATGGAGATGAAAGCGCCCGATCTCCATAACCGGTTGGCGGTATTAAGATCGAATGCAGACCGGTTGAAGCGTTTGATACAACAAGTGCTCGATATTCGGAAAATGGATATGAATACCATGAGATTAAGTGTTCGATGGGGAAATATAAAAGATTTTATTACTGCTATTTGTGAAAACGATTTCTTACTCCTTGCTCAAAAGAAGAACATTGTTTTACAAGCAGATGTAAAACCGGATGAGTTGTGGGGATACCTCGATTTTGACAAAACAGACAAGATAATATATAATTTGTTATCTAATGCCATAAAGTATACTCCTGAAAATAAGTCAATCAAGGTAACAGCCGATATCCGGTATAGAGAAAAGCATCGGTCAGTGAGAATAAAAGTGGAAGACACCGGGATCGGTATGCCGGAGAAAGAATTAACTCGTATATTCACCCGGTTTTATATTGGCGGAACCAACAAGGATGTGGAGTCAAACGGGATCGGACTTTCACTGACGAAAAACTTGGTGAATCTCCACCACGGTACGATCTCCGTGGAAAGTATTCCCGGAAAAGGTTCTTGTTTTACGGTGGAATTACCGATTGACAAGGAATCGTATACATCGGGCGAAATTGCCGGGGAACTTATCGAAACCGATCCGGAGTATGTATTACCGGATGATACCGACAGATTTACTGTTTTATTCGCAGATGATGATACCGAGTTATTATCTCTTATGAGAGATATTTTTCAGGATCGTTATCATGTTTTGCTTGCAACCGGAGGGAAAGAGGCATGGGAAATGTTGAATAGGTCCGGGGCGGATGCGGTGGTCTGTGATGTCATGATGCCGGATATGAACGGCCGGGAACTTTGCCGTCGGATTAAAACCGATTTACGGTTTAATCATATGCCGGTTATTATGCTCACTGCCGGAAATGATATAAATGATCGTGTTGCCGGTTATGAATCGGGAGCAGACGGTTATATCACCAAACCGTTTGATGCGAAGGTGCTCATTGCTCGTATAAACAGCCTTGTCAAATCATATAAAACGAGACAACAAGATTTTCAAAAAGAACAGAATACCTATTTGGAAAGCATGTCCCTTCAATCGGCCGACAAGCAATTTTTGCAATCGGTCATCGAGTGTATTGAACAACATTTGAAAGAAAGTGCATTTGATTTGGATCGACTTTCTTCACACTTGAATATGTCTAAATCTACCTTGCACAGAAAGATAAAGTCATTGACGGGATTAACTCCGTTAGACTTTGTTCGGAATATAAAAATGAAACGAGCTTGTATGTTATTGATAACCGGTGACCGGACAATATCGGAAGTTGCTTATGCCGTAGGTTTTTCCAATCCGAAGTATTTCACTAAGTGTTTTAAAGAGGAATTCGGTATCACACCTTCGGAATATCAGCAAAACAAGCCCGTCAACATCAAGGTATAAATTCCTGTCAATCGGGTATTCAAAAATGTCATGACGGGATTTTATTCCCTTTTCGGTACTTTTCGATCCTTTTCTTTCTTTGAATTTTCTTTTCTTTGTTTTATGAAACGAACTGTAAATCTCATGAAACGAAGCATGTAAATCAATAATTTACACCACAAGAGAATCCTTTTTATTTATATGCGAGTTCCATAAGAACAGAAGGGAAAAAATAAAAAATAACGTATGAAAAAGAAAAAAAAATTATTGTTTGTACTGATTGTCGCATTCTCTTTTGGTGGAATCGGTGACAATCTTTATGCATCCGTTCGTGAAGCTCTTTTTAATAAAGATTGGAAATTCCATCGGGGAAGTGTCGCCAATGCAGAGCAATCCGTATTTGATGATAGTCGATGGCGGGTATTGGACCTTCCTCATGATTGGAGTGTGGAACCGGTCCCGGTGCGAAAAGAAGGAATTACCATAGGCCCCTTTTCCAAATTGAACGAATCGGGTGCTGATGGCGCCGATACCGGACAAACGTTGGGGGGAGAAGGCTGGTATCGTAAAGAGTTCACCCTTCCGCAAGAGGATTCCGAGAAGTTATATACTTTGTATTTTGAAGGAGTATACAATCAATCGGAAATATGGATCAACAGTAAAAAAGTTTACTTTAATCCTTACGGCTATACTTCTTATAAAATAGATATAACCGATTATTGTAATCCTCCCGGCATTCCGAATACGATAGCCGTAAAGGTGGTAAATGCAGGTCAAAACAGCCGTTGGTATTCCGGATCGGGCATATATCGTCATGTCCGGTTGATAAAAACGGATCGGTTTCATTTGGACAAATGGGATACTTTTATCAATGCGTCCGAGTTGAAAGGAAAAGAGGCTGTCGGAAAATTTTCTACGATTATTTATAATAAAAACCGGACAAACCGGAAAGGCAAACTTACTCTTACGATATTTTCACCCGGTGGGAAAGAAGTATTCTCTACTTCCCGGGAGTTGGAAGTTTCCGTGGAAACTCCGGTTGTGGAGGCTTTTACTGTTAAGAACCCGGAATTATGGTCTCCCGATACGCCGGTGTTGTATACGGCCCGGATATCACTTTCTTCCAATGGGAAAGAATGCGATGAGATAAGCATTCCGTTTGGGATACGTACTATTTCTTTTTCTGCAGACAAAGGATTTTTATTAAACAGTAAACCTGTAAAATTAAAAGGAGGATGCGTCCATCACGATAATGGTTTATTGGGAGCGGTTGCAATTGACAGGGCGGAAGAACGAAAAGCGGAATTACTGAAAGCCAATGGTTATAATGCAGTGAGATGCGCTCACAATCAGGTTTCCGAACATTTTCTGACCGCATGCGACCAACTGGGTATCTTGGTTATTCATGAAACTTTCGATCAGTGGCAAAAACCGAAACGAGAAAGGGATTATCACCTGTTTTTTAAAGATTGGAGTGAAAGAGATATTTCCGCCTCTGTTCGTCGAGACCGAAATCATCCCTCCATCATTTTGTGGAGCATCGGAAATGAAATTCAAGAACGGGCCGATGCGGAAGGAGAAGAAATTGCAAAGAAACTGATCAATACGATCCGCAAATATGATGATAGTCGTTTTACTACGGCAGGGGTCAATTGGTTTTGGGATAATCGGAACTATAAGTGGGAAACCGACTCGGAACGGGCTTTCCGAAACATAGATGTTGCAGGCTATAATTATATGTGGGATCGGTATGAGACCGATCATGCAGCTTATCCGGATCGGATCATTTACGGAAGTGAGTCTTACCCGAAAGAGGCGGCCCAAAATTGGAATCTCGTAGAAAAACATCCGTATGTTATAGGGGATTTTGTGTGGACAGCCATTGATTATTTAGGAGAAGCGGGATTGGCCCATACATTGGAGTTGGGCCCGGAGGAACGAAATCCTCAGTTTATGGGCTGGCCGTGGTATAATGCCTGGTGCGGTGATATTGATTTTTGCGGTGATAAAAAACCTCAATCTTATTATCGTGATGTATTGTGGGGAAAACGTTCCATTACCATGGCTGTTCGCCCTCCCGTGGCCGAAGGTAAAAAAGAAGCGGTTAATCTTTGGGGATGGCCGGACGAACTTTTGCATTGGAACTGGACCGGCTTGGAAGGAAAGTCCATGCGGGTAAATGTATATAGTCGTTCTCCGAAAGTAAAGTTGTATTTGAATGATAAACTCGTCGGGGAAAAAGAGACCGATAAAAGTAATTATACGGCTTCTTTTGAAGTAGCTTACGAGCCGGGAGTTTTGAAGGCCGTGAATGTCGGCAAGAATAAGGAATCGACAGAGTTGAAAACTTCCGGCGAACCGGCTGCAATTCGATTGGTTGCCGATCGGAATAGAATCAAAGCGGACAACAATGACTTGGCATATGTTAAAATAGAGATTGTTGATAAAGAAGGGAATGTAATTCCCGATGCGAAAACAGAAGTGGCTATTCGGTGTACGGGAAAAGGGTCGGTTATAGCAGCCGGTAATGCAGCTTATGATGATATGAAAAGTTTCCGGTCGTTAACCCCTCATACGTTTAGGGGAAGAGCCATGGCTATTGTCCGGCCGGAGGAAGAAAAAGGGGAAATTGAATTGACGGTGTCGGCAGAAGGGCTCGGAACTTCATCTATTATGCTTGAAACTTACTAATGGCTGTTTTCAGGCATGAAAGGGGGGAAAGCGCGAAGGCAGGAAAGTACCCTGTTATTAAATTAAGAAAAAGGCATCAAGGGATGCACATACTATTCTTGATTACCGGCAGCCGTAGGCTGCGCAGCTTATGAAGCAGGGGCTTTAAGCCCCTGTAGAATACGGTATTTTCCCGTCACGTCCTTCGTATGCGGCCAACCTTTTTTTGTTTCCGGTTTTTAGGGATATTATTTTTTTTCTTTCAATAAATCGCGGATTTCGGTGAGTAATTCTTCTTCCTTAGAAGGTGCAGGAGGGGTAGAGGGAGCCGCTTCTTCTTTTTTCTTAAAACTGTTAATTGCTTTTACAAAAAGAAAAATAGCCCAAGCAATAATTAAAAAATCAAATATAGTTTGGAGAAAATTACCGTAATTTAAGGTTACAGCCGGAACGGCATTGCCTGCAGCGTCTACGGCAGCGTCTTTTAATACAATTTTCAAGTCCGTAAAATTAACTCCACCAATCAATAATCCGATAGGCGGCATAATTACATCTGCGACAACGGAACTTACAATTTTGCCGAAAGCGCCTCCGATGATTACACCGACAGCCATGTCTATAACATTCCCTTTAACGGCAAATTCTCTGAATTCTTTAATGATTTTCGTCATATCTGAAATTTATTATAATTAGTCCTCTTTATTTTAAATTAAACACGAAAATAGTTAAAAAGTTTCCGGCTAACTTGTTTATCCTTAAAAAAAGAGGGGCAAAGTTAATGTAAAAAAATAATTGACGGCATGTTGCGTAATAAAGAAAAATTTCAGTAATTTTGTGGCTTGAAAATCGGATTTGAGGTTTCAGGCTTACTTTATTGTTTTTGTCTGTAGATCAAAACACTTGAGGTGGAAACAATCAGTAATTGCCCGACTTGAATTCTTCATTATACAATTTATTTTCTAACCATAAAAAAAGATCAAGAAATGATTAAAGTAGGTATTAACGGATTTGGTCGTATCGGACGTTTGGTTTTCCGTGCTGCTCAAACAAGAGATGACATTCAGATTGTAGGTATCAACGACCTTATTGATGTTGAATACATGGCATACATGTTGCGTTATGATTCAGTTCACGGAAGATTTAACGGAACCGTAGAAATTAAAGACGGCAAATTGGTTGTAAACGGAAATGCAATCCGTGTAACTGCCGAAAAAAATCCGGCTGACTTGAAATGGAATGAAGTAGGTGCCGACTATGTGGTTGAATCTACCGGATTATTCCTTTCGAAAGATAAAGCACAAGGTCATATCGACGCAGGTGCTAAATATGTAGTAATGTCTGCTCCTTCCAAAGATGATACCCGCATGTATGTATGCGGTGTAAATCAGGATTCTTATACCAAAGGCGAACAATTTGTTTCCAATGCTTCTTGTACAACCAACTGTTTAGCTCCTATTGCTAAAGTATTGAATGATAAATTCGGTATTGTAGAAGCATTAATGACTACAGTGCATGCAACTACAGCTACTCAAAAAACAGTAGACGGACCTTCTGCTAAAGATTGGAGAGGCGGCCGTGCTGCTTCCGGAAATATTATTCCTTCTTCTACAGGTGCTGCTAAAGCGGTAGGAAAAGTAATTCCCGAATTGAACGGAAAATTAACCGGTATGGCATTTCGTGTTCCCACATTGGATGTTTCTGTGGTAGACTTGACAGCTCGTTTGGCTAAAGAAACTACTTATGATGAAATTTGTGCTGCCATGAAAGCGGCTTCGGAAGGCGATTTGAAAGGTATTTTGGGATATACTGAAGATGATGTTGTTTCTTCTGATTTCATTGGAGATGCACGGACTTCTATTTTCGATGCAAAAGCAGGTATTCAATTGAGCCCGACTTTTGTGAAAGTAGTAAGCTGGTATGATAACGAATGGGGATATTCCAACAAAGTATTGGAATTGGTCGCTCATATGGCTAAAGTAAACGGTTGATCCGACGGATCGTCTGAATAATCAATTATAAAAGAAGCTGCTTCATTCATACATGAGGCGGCTTTTTTTGTATCTACCCTATACCCAACTATGAATTTTCATTTTTTTTCGTATGTAGGCTGAATTTTAGTCGACTTAATAAAAACGTTTTTTCCTCTCTCTTTCCGGCGGTTCTGCTTCGTCCCTTCTTGTGCTTCTTAAGTTAATACCTTACCGGGCTATTTTTTCTCTTTTTGAAAAGTATTCAGCGAAATGAAAAGGCAGAGAAACGTC
>DAIQOU010000715.1:0-2323 GCA_036787725.1 Bacteroidales bacterium | reverse complement strand
ATACAATAAAAGCTTTTAGTTTCCTCTGCTGTAACTGTAATTGGGAGCTTCCTGAGTGACGGCTACATCGTGAGGATGGCTTTCAGTCATTCCGGCATTGGTAATTTTAGTAAATTTGGCCTGATGAAGAGCTTCTATGTCAGCTGCTCCGCAATAACCCATTCCGGCCCTGAGTCCGCCGACCATTTGATAAATAACTTCATACAAGGATCCTTTGAATGGAACTCGTGCTGTAATTCCTTCCGGCACCAATTTCTTAATGTCGTCTTCCACATCTTGAAAATACCGGTCTTTAGATCCTTTTTGCATTGCTTCCAGTGATCCCATCCCGCGATATGATTTGAATTTCCGACCATTATAAATAATGGTTTCGCCGGGCGATTCTTCTACTCCGGCCAATAACGATCCCATCATCACGGAAGTTCCTCCGGCGGCGAGTGCTTTTACAATGTCTCCGGAATATCGTAATCCTCCATCTGCTATAATGGGTACATTTTTGTTCTTAAGAGCTTTTGCTACATCATAAATAGCCGATAACTGAGGAACGCCAACTCCGGCAATCACACGGGTAGTACAGATGGATCCCGGACCGATTCCTACTTTTACGGCATCTGCACCGGCGTCCGCTAACATACGGGCAGCATCTCCGGTAGCTATATTTCCTACAACAAAATCAATGTGGGGGAATTTCTTTTTAGCTTCTCTCAACACTTCGATTACATATACCGAATGTCCATGTGCCGTATCAATAACGATAGCATCTACTTCGGCCTCCACTAAAGCAGTTATTCTGTCGAATGTATCGGAAGTAACTCCTACACCTGCCGCTACACGAAGTCTCCCGTTACTGTCTTTACAGGCAGAAGGTTTATCTTTTGCTTTAGTAATATCTTTATAGGTAATCAAGCCGACCAGTTTATTGTTTGAGTCAACAACCGGTAATTTTTCAATTTTATATTGTTGAAGTATTTCCGTAGCATCTTCCAAATTGGTAGATTGATTGGTAGTAACCAGATTTTCTTTGGTCATAACATCATCTACCAATAAATCCATATTCTGAAGGAATCTTAAATCCCGGTTGGTAACAATTCCGACTAAGTGAAAATTGTTATCTACAACAGGAATACCTCCTACTTTATATTCGGACATAAGTGCAAGTGCATCTCCTACTGTTTTTCCGGTTTTAATGCTGACCGGATTTGAAATCATTCCGTTTTCAGCCCGTTTTACAGACTTCACCTGTTTAGCCTGTTCTTGAATACTCATGTTTTTATGTATGACTCCGATACCTCCCTCCCGGGCGATTGCGATGGCCATCTGAGCTTCCGTAACCGTATCCATGGCAGCCGATACCATAGGGATGTTTAATCGAATATTTTTAGAGAAGTTTGTCGAAAGATCGACATTACGAGGCAATACTTCTGAATAGGCGGGGATCAACAATACATCATCAAACGTTAATCCATTCATTATAACTTTATCTGCAACAAATGACATAAAGGAAGCTTTAAAATTTATTGCGTGCAAATGTACACATTTTTTCTGATATAAATTTCTTCGTAAAATGAAAAAAGCGTGAATTTTTCTTCACGCTTCTTATTTCATTCATTAAAAAATCAAATTTTATTAATTAGCCATTTCCGATAAGAATTTGATTCGAATTAATCGTATTTCTTCTTCCGAATAGGTATTTCCGAGTTCTTCGATAGCATCTTCCAAGTTATCGGTTTCCGATTCTTTGAAATATAAATAAATATCTTCAATATGATCTTCATCCATAATTTCGTTGAGGAAATAATCAATGCTAATTTTGGTGCCGGAATAGACAATGGCTTCTATTTCGTCCAGTAATTCAGTGAATTCAAGTCCTTTAGTAAGAGCAATGTCATCCAACGCAACTTTTCGATCGATGCTTTGAACGATAAAAACTTTAAGTTTGGATTTGTTGGCTACCGTACGAACTCTTAAATCTTCCGGTCTTTCGATTTCATTTTCGATTACATGCCTTTTGATTAATTCAACAAACTCCTGACCGTATCTTTTGGCTTTTCCGGCTCCCACACCGGGTATGTTTTGCAATTCTTCAATGGTGATGGGATAAGTTGTAGCCATGGCTTCCAACGAAGGATCCTGAAAGATTACATAAGGAGGAACATCCAGCTTCTTTGACATTTTCTTTCGTAAATCTTTCATAATGGAATATAATACCGGATCTACGGTGCAAGAAGCGCCTCCGCGTGCGGGTGTCTCTTCTATATTCTCATCTTCTTCAAACTCATTATCCTTTGTTATCTTAAAAGGGGTCGGTTTTTTTAAGTATTTT
>DAIQOU010000188.1:0-8345 GCA_036787725.1 Bacteroidales bacterium | reverse complement strand
AGTAACTTAAATAAAAATTATAAAAACAAATAACATATCATGGGTTTTAATGACATTTTAAGTAAATTGTTTGGGAATAAATCTCAACGCGATTTAAAGGAAATAGATCCTTATGTAAGGAAAATAAAAGCAGTCTATCCCGAAATCGAAAAATTAAGTAATGATGAGTTACGAAACAAGACAGAAGAAATAAAACAACAAATACAAGATGCCGTAAAAGAAGAGAAAGACAAAATCGCTCACCTCAGGGACGGTATCGAAAGCTTAGATCTGGAACACAGAGAAAGCGCTTGGGCCGAAATAGATAAGATTGAAAAAGAAATCACGGCCAAATATGAAAAAGTGTTGGAAGAAGTGCTTCCGGAAGTATTCTCCATTATGAAAGATACGGCCCGCCGCCTTACCGAAAATGATGAGATTACGGTAACGGCTACCGATTTTGATCGGGAGTTGGCAGCTACCGGACATGATTTTCTTCGTATAGAAGGCGATAAAGCCATTTATAAAAACAGTTGGAGCGCCGGAGGGAACGAAATCAAGTGGGAAATGATTCACTATGATGTCCAACTTTTCGGAGGTGTCGTGTTGCATAAAGGTAAAATAGCGGAAATGGCAACGGGAGAAGGAAAAACGTTGGTTGCTACCTTACCCGTATTCCTGAACGCATTGACCCGCAATGGAGTACATGTAGTAACGGTCAACGATTATCTGTCTAAACGGGACTCGGAATGGATGGGTCCTTTATATATGTTCCACGGATTGTCGGTAGATTGCATCGATAAACATCAACCGAATTCGGATGCCCGTCGTAAAGCATACGAAGCGGATATTACATTCGGGACCAATAATGAATTCGGCTTTGATTACTTGAGGGATAATATGGCCATCAGTCCTAAAGACTTGGTTCAGCGAAAACATAATTATGCTATCGTCGATGAGGTCGACTCGGTATTGATTGATGATGCCCGTACTCCCTTGATCATCTCCGGTCCCATTCCGAAAGGAGAAGTTCAATTGTATGAAGAATTTCGATCCAAAGTGGAGCACGTGGTGAATGTACAAAAAAACTTTTGTACCAAATTATTAACCGAAGCAAAACAAAAACTGGCTTCTTCCGATAACAAAGTACAAGATGAGGGGAAAGTATTGCTCTTTCGTTCTTTCAAGGGAATGCCTAAAAGCAAACCGCTTATCAAATTCCTGAGCGAACCGGGAATAAAGGCAGCCATGTTGAAAACAGAAGAGTTTTATATGCAGCAACAAAACAAAGAAATGCATATAATCACCGATCCGTTGTATTTTGTAATTGACGAGAAAAACAATTCGATTGAGCTGACAGATAAAGGGATTGACCTGTTAACAGGTAATTCGGATGATCCTCAATTCTTTGTATTACCCGATATAGGAGCTCAAATTGCCGAACTGGAACAACAAGGCCTTTCGGAAGAGGAAAAACAAGCTCAAAAAGACGAATTGATGCAAAACTATGCAGTAAAATCCGAACGGGTTCATACGATCAATCAACTTTTGAAAGCCTACTGTTTGTTTGAGAAAGACGACGAATATGTGGTGATCGATAATCAAGTAAAGATTGTAGACGAACAAACGGGTCGTATTATGGACGGCCGTCGTTATTCGGATGGTCTGCATCAGGCAATCGAGGCTAAAGAACATGTAAAAGTAGAAGCTGCTACCCAAACCTTTGCCACCATTACGCTGCAAAATTATTTCCGGATGTACTCCAAGTTGGCCGGTATGACCGGTACTGCCGAAACGGAAGCAGGAGAATTTTGGAATATTTATAAACTGGATGTGGTCGTAATACCGACTAACAAAACGATCATTCGTAACGACCAAAACGATCGGATCTATAAAACAACTCGGGAAAAATACAATGCAGTCATTGAAGAAATCGTATCGTTGATCGAAGCGGGCCGGCCGGTATTGGTAGGTACCACTTCTGTTGAAATTTCCGAATTGTTAAGCCGGATGTTATCGATGCGTAAAATACCTCATAATGTATTGAACGCTAAGTTACACCAACGGGAAGCCGAAATTGTAGCTCAAGCCGGACAATCCGGAACAGTTACCATTGCTACCAACATGGCCGGTCGGGGTACCGACATCAAACTGTCCCCGGAAGTGAAAGCAGCCGGCGGTTTGGCCATTATCGGTACGGCAAGGCATGATTCCCGACGGGTAGACCGCCAGTTGCGCGGACGGGCCGGACGACAGGGAGACCCGGGCTCTTCCGTCTTCTATATTTCGCTTGAAGATGAACTGATGCGTTTATTTGCTTCGGAACGAATCGCCGGAATGATGGACCGACTCGGCTTCAAGGAAGGAGAAATGCTGGAGCACAGTATGCTGAATAAGTCGGTAGAACGGGCACAAAAGAAAGTGGAAGAAAACAACTTCGGTATCCGGAAAAGATTGTTGGAATACGATGACGTGATGAACTCCCAACGGGAAGTCGTATACACAAGAAGACGCCATGCCCTCATGGGTGAGCGGATCGGACTGGATGTGGTAAATATGTTATATGATACATCTACTTCTATTGTAAACCAATTTACGGACTCGTTGGACTATGAAGGACTTAAGTTCGAGCTCTATAAGACAATGGCAATGGAAGTACCGTTCGGTGAAGAAGAATTCCGAGGTTCAAAACCCAATGTATTGATCGACAAAGTATTCGATACGGCATTGGAAAGTTTCAAACGGAAAACGGACCGAATGGCGCAGGTAACCTACCCGGTTATTAAACAAGTATATGAAGAGCAAGGAGACAGGTTTGAAAACATCGTAATTCCCGTAATGGACGGTAAAAGGGTGTATAACATTGCTTGTAACCTGAAAAAAGCATATGATACCGAATGTAAAGAGGTGGTAAAAGAATTTGAAAAATCCATTCTGTTACATTCGATCGATGAATCGTGGAAAGAACATCTGCGGGAAATGGATGAGTTACGTCAGTCGGTACAAAACGCTACGTATGAGAATAAAGATCCGTTATTGATCTATAAACTCGAATCTTTTGAGTTATTCAAATCCATGGTGGATGAGATGAACCGAAAGACTGTTGCTATATTAATGCGGGGACAAATCCCGGTACGCGAACCGGAAGCAGTAAAACAAGCAGCTCCCGAAACAAAGACAGATTACAGTAAATACCGTACTCAAAAGGACGAAATCGAAGAAAGCAGACGAGCGCAAGCACAAGTAGCAGGAAGAGATACCCGCGAAAGAAGACAAGAGCCCGTACGCGTAGAAAAAACAGTAGGACGAAATGAACCTTGTCCTTGCGGAAGCGGTAAAAAGTATAAACAATGTCACGGTAAAATGTAATTTCTTACCATATACATAAAAACACCTGAAAAGGGGATGCTTTTGATTAAAAGCATCCCCTTTTCTTATCAAGTCCGAAATGTCTGGTATAGGAGGGAAATTACAACAGGTTAGCTTCCTGCAATAATTCTTCAAGATAAGTATCCCGAACCTTTTTAAGAGCTTGTTTTTCTACAATCGATGCCAGCCAAGGTACTTCAATATCCTTCAGTTTCTTTTTATCATTCAAATAATAAATTGTCCTTAAAAGCACCCGAACATCAAAGGATGACCCAAATACCTCCGGCACACCACGATCAATATTCAACAACGTATAAACAGCTTCCATGGCAGTTCGTACGGAATATTCGGTTGTAAATACCGTGTCTCTTTCCGTCTCTGCAAAATTCCCTATAAATGCAAGGTTTTTTGACCCTTCCGGGACAACCAACGGACGATCACCCAGCGCCCGAGGCATAAAGTAGGAAGTAATATAAGGCATACGACAAGGAATGGTGTTAGCCGAATGCGTTGCAATTTCAGCAATCTCTTCTTCCGGAACTCCAATATGATAAAGAAATTCTTCACACAATTCAATTCCGGTGCATTCCGTTATTTTTTTCTTCACATAATTTCCAGGTTTATCGGAAAATAAACCATATACCCACACAATCAGTTCATTCTTTTTTTGAACATGAAAATGCGGTTGACGACTGATCGAGTAACCATACAGCCAATTGGAATCTTTGATGGAAACGGGACCACTGGAAACGATAGAGCCGCTATGAACATCTTTTTTACTGATTTTCTCAATATAAGGAGTTGCCTTATCGTCCGTAAAAGTAATGGTGGCTGAAATGACCCAGTTGGCTTCCGGAATATTTTCACAAAACTTTTCCGGTTTACCAAAAGCCGGATCTTGAGCTGCCAAATTTTTCCATAATTTCCAACTTCCACCGGCATTATTCTCTACCGGAGCCGGATGAGTATCATCCCCATAAGTACTGCTTTCCGTAATAGAACCATTCGTAACAAATACAAGATCATTCTCCGTCAATTTAACACTTTGGTCCTTTCCGGCCACAGTAAATTCAATCTTTTCAGCTACTTTTTTATCCCCTTGTGTATTCACCAAAATATTTTTAACTTCCGTATCGTATTGCAATCGCACTCCATGGCTTTCCAGATACTTTACAAGCGGAAGAATGAGCGATTCATATTGATTGTATTTAGTAAAACGAAGAGAAGATAAATCGGATAATGTGGCAATATGGTGTACGAAACGCAAGATATAACGCCTCATTTCCAAAGCGCTTGCCCAAGGTTCAAAAGCAAACATCGTAGCCCAATACAACCAAAAATTGGAATTAAAAAAGTCTTCCGTAAAAACCTCATTAATTTTAACATCTTGCAACTGCTTTTCGGGGGTCAATGCCAGATTTATCAATTCTTGGATAGCCTTACCGCTCAACGTCAACATGCCATCATCGGAAAGACGTTCTCCTCGATTTTCAATTACACGTGCTCTGGAGAAACTCGGATCTTCTTTGTTGAGCCAATAAAACTCATCCAATACAGAGACACCTTCTGTCTCAAGCGAAGGAATTGAACGGAACAAATCCCACAACGTTTCAAAATGCACTTCCATTTCACGTCCGCCACGGATGATATATCCTTTTTGTTCATTCCAGATACCGTCCATACTGCCGCCCGGCAAAGACAATTCTTCGAAAATGTGAATTTTCTCCCCTTTCATTTGTCCGTCACGGATCAGAAAAACCGCTGCTGCCAAGGAAGCCAATCCCGAACCAACCAGATAAGCTGATTTTTCATCTACATTTTCCGGCTTCCGAGGCCGAGCAAAAGCTTCATAATTTCCACTGCTGTAATACATAAATTTTCCTCCTGAATATATTTAAGTTATTAAATCCACTTGAATGAAAAAACAACATAAGGATGTAAAAGGTTTCGCTTTCCTATTTTTCATTCAAACTTCAACTATATTCAGCCATTCCATTCCGGCCAATAACCGTCAAAGATCCATAGACGGAATAGCAAGCAGTGGCTCTATTCTAAGTCAGACACAAGTATAAAATTATTCAAGAGGAGCCGTTATTTACCGGTTTCATAATTACCTGAAGATTTTTATCGTCAAAATCCTTAATTTGCATTTTCATACCCTTTCGCGGATACATGTGAGCACCTCCATATATCTCCACACATTCTTGATAATCGGCCATTCCCTGTAAAATTTCTCCAAAATCAAGAATAATCCCCTGAGGATAAAAACAATTGATCTCAACCGGAATATTTTGCCCTACGGAATAGTTGTTCTTGATCCTTTCCCACTCTTTTCGAAAAGGTTTCAACGCTTCTTGCCACTTTGATTCAAATTCGATTTCCGATACTTCTTCTCCCAACCACTCTTCCGCTTCTTTCAACGAACCTTCCGGTAAAGCATACAGGTAATTCTCTTCGGCAATATGAGTGGCTTTTATTTTATCGGGCTCTTCATAGACAGCTCGATGACAGTAAAATTCTTCATCCAGTTCATACCATACCGTTCTTTCCCGAATATCACTCTCCTCATCCGAAAACTTAATATATTTCATCCGTTACTTTTTATCTTTTATACTTAGAAATTAATCTTCCTGAGTTATTCTCATCTGTTATCCGCTTTTCAATATACTTCTTGCTCTTTTAAAAGTCCCATGATTCGTTCTTGATTCACTCCGGTTTCTTTCAGAAGTACCTTTCCTTGTTTATCAATAAGAAAGCAAGTGGGCATGGCTTGCGCTCCATACAAAATTTTCATCGGAGTATGATCTTGCAAAAAATCAGAGACAAGAAAATAATCGCACGGGTATTCTTCTCTTACTTTTTGCAGACTCTCTAAATTGGAATTGAGACAGTAAACCACAATTTCGAAATTTTCCCGGGATGTTTCATTATAAATTTTATTCAAATAATCCCTTCCGGCTTTCCCCATACATCCCAATCCTCCATATAACAATAAAATATTCTTTCCTTTTAAGGAAGACAAAATGAAATCATTTCCTGCGGTATCGGTTGCTTTAAAATCGGTATAATTGCTTCCTTCTTCCACTTGTTCCGTATCCAAATGATAAAAGAGACTTTTTCCGTAAGGAGAAGTTTGCATCTCTTGGGGAAGATTTCTCAACACACTCCGTATGGTATCTTTAGAAATATCCAACCGTACCATGTACAACCGTTGTAACCCGCTCGGCACAGAAGCATACCGAATAGCAGCTTCTACATTTTTCTTACTTGCATCTGCAAGAACTTTCTCCGAAGCAGCCATCAGACTGTCCTTTTTTTCCGGGTATTCTCGATAACAAGTCGATATTTTTTCCATTTCCTGTTCATATCGATCCCAGATCTCTTTATCGATTTTTAAGTAGTTTTCTTCTGTTATCTCTTGAGCTACCAACAATGGAGTAGAAAAAGAAACTGCAATTATTAATACGGAAAGAATTCTGCCTTTAATCATAATTTTTATTTTAAAAGTGTATTTTCTCTTAATCTTATTCTATAACCAATGAGATATGAAGCCATTATTTTATTCGTTCTTTATTTCTGCTTTCAAATAACTGTATTCCCGCCGCGACACTTCAAAAGCCATATCCGGATTCGATTCATCGTATGTCTTCAAAGCAATAAAAGAATCATTAATCCAACATACTTCTTCTACAGACCATCCGGAAGTTACAAAGACACGGGAAGATATAACTTCTCCTTCTTCCACTTCACATATCATTATTTCAGTTCGACAAGAATAGTAATCTTCACAGACAGGATAAGAAGAATAGTAGAGCATCCGGTTGCCGCTCTCCGAAACAGATATACCGGAAACCCCGCCATCAAAAGGAGATGGAAGCGAAAGCACCCGGTTTGTTTCATCGTCCAGAAAAAACACTTCGCATGTCTCCCTTCCGCAACTTCGAATGGCATGATATTTATTCAATATATATCCGATATAATAAAAACGAGTAAAATCGGTTTGTTGAAATTCATAACACACCTTTTGTGTTTGTAAAATATAGGAAGAATCACACTCGCTTTCTCCGGCTCCGCCGTATATGAAACTGCTTGCACGTGCTTTCAAACCCAAAAATTCCGTTTCTGCTATAGGTATAAAGTCTAACCGGAGTGTGTCATACGATTCTATTCTTTTCTCCGGTGAATATATAAAAGGAAAAGGCTTACCGCTATCTTCATACTCTTTTATGATTTTCCTTTTGTAAGCGTTGTATAAATGAGTACTTTTATTATTGAAATAAACATACGTATCCCGACTGAAATCCTCGAGCCGGGTTGAAGGAAGTACCATTTTTGTTTTTATAATCGGAATTTTCACCAATACACCGTATGCAGCATGCTTAAAGTAAAAATCTCCCGTATAATCGTAAGTGATTAAGTTGATACTTGTATATCCGCGGTTACCCCAAGAATCCATGCCTGCCAAGTGCACCTGTCGGGACTTCTTGTCATACTGAAATCGATATCGGCATTCTTCTTCATCCCCATCCTCCAAGAAAACAAACTGAAGACTGTTCTTTACATCAAAAAGCCCCGATTTACCCGTAAAGGTTTCCATTGCTTTGCTTTGTATTTTTTGAAACGGTAAACTTGACAATCGGCATACAATTCGTTTATTTTCCATATATACAGTATCCGCTCTGCCGTCTTCATCCAAATCTTTAATGAGTTTTCCTCGTACCGGAGTAAATATTTCTTGTGCCGACAGGAAACCGGACACTATTAATAAAACCACTATCGGGAGCTTTTTCATGATTGTTTTTTTATAATACTATATCCTTTCCTTTTTATATTTCGCAAATGGAGATATATCTTTATCGTCTCCATTTACCCGGCCAACAGTATGATCCTCTAAGCAAAGATATTAAAAACATTAGAGTTTGCATTGAGGGTACGTCAAAAGCTCAGTTGTTCTTTGAATAAATTACGGATGGTAAGTTTCGTCCGGGAGAAAGGAA
>DAIQOU010000187.1:0-8352 GCA_036787725.1 Bacteroidales bacterium | reverse complement strand
TCTTTTTTCATCTTTTACACAAAGATAACTAAATAATATTATTAATAATCATCTCGGACATCGGCTACTCCTTCCGGGTCTGTGACAATATGATTTCAATATAAATGCAAAGTAAAAACCGATTATTTTTAACTTTTTCGGAAAAACATGTACCTTTGATGTTCAAATCTTTAATTTAGTATGATAAAATGAAACCAACATTATTTGTACTTGCAGCCGGAATGGGCAGTCGCTATGGAGGGTTAAAGCAATTGGACGGTTTGGGTCCCGAAGGAGAAACAATAATGGATTATTCCATTTATGATGCCGTAAGGGGCGGTTTCGGGAAAGTTGTATTTGTGATTCGTCACTCGTTTGAATCCGACTTTCGCGAAAAAATTATAAAAAAATACGAAAACGTTATCCCGGTAGAATTGGTCTTTCAAGAACTGGATAACTTGCCGGAAGGATTTGTTTTAAATCCGGAACGCGTAAAACCGTGGGGTACCAATCACGCGGTATTAATGGGAAAAGATGTTATCAAAGAACCTTTTGCCGTAATCAATGCCGATGATTTTTACGGCAGAGAAAGTTTTAAAATATTAGCCGATTATCTTACCGGCTTGGAAGGGAAAAAAGACAGTTATTGTATGATCGGTTATCGAGTAGGCAACACTCTTTCCGAAAGCGGTTCTGTAGCCCGAGGTATTTGCGAAAAAGACAATAACGACTATTTAACTTCAGTAGTGGAACGCACTTATATTATCCGGGATACAGACGGAACGATCAAATACAAAGATGAAAACGATCAACTCCAACCGTTGGAAGAAAACACGCCGGTATCTATGAATATGTGGGGATTCACTCCCGAATATTTTAAGTATTCAGAAGATAATTTCATTGCTTTTCTGAATGAAAACATGGAAAACATCAAAGCGGAATTTTTCATTCCGTTGGTGGTGAACAATCTGATTGTTTCCGGAAAAGCAAAAGTAAAAGTATTGGATACTCCCTCCAAGTGGTTTGGAGTTACGTATGCCGAAGACCGCCCGGCTGTAGTAGCCAAAATCAAAGAATTGATAGACAAAGGCGAATATCCGGATAAACTTTTTGATTGATTAAACATCATGAACAGACGAAGTTTTTTCAAAAAAACAGCCCTGGTCGGGGCAGGAGCAGCGTTCATGCCCACAGCAGTAAATGCAGCTATTTCAAGCACCTCCGGCATTTCCGGATTAAAAAATAATACTATTATCCTATTCCAAGGGGATTCTATTACCGATGCCGGCAGAAATCGAAATGACGAAGATACTGCCAATAAACAATCCATGTTGGGATCCGGGTATGCGATGCTTACTTCAGCCGAATTATTATGCAAATTCCCTAAAAATAATCTGCAAATATATAATCGAGGTATCTCCGGCCACAAAGTATTTCAATTACAAGAACGCTGGGAAAAGGATTGTATTCTTTTAAAACCGGATATCCTGAGCATTCTTATAGGAGTCAATGATTATTGGCATATGAAGAACGGCAAGTATGAGGGAGATCTTGCTAAATACAATGCAGATTACCGAAACTTGATCAACGACACAAAGAGTAAATTGCCCGACACAAAAATAGTAATCTGCGAACCCTTCATTATTGCCGGAGGAACCGCATTGGACGAAACTTGGGAACCTGAATTTGACTCTTATCGGAAAGCCGCAAAACAAATAGCAACCGACTTCAAAGCCGTCTTTGTTCCGTTTCAATCTGCCTTCAATGAAGCTTTGAAAAAAGCACCGGCTTCTTATTGGGGAAATGACGGAGTGCATCCGTCCTTGGCAGGAGCCCAATTGATGGCACATACTTGGCTGAAAGCCGTTATCTGAAATAATAAAACCCGAATTAAACCAAATCATTGCAGGCGGATGACTTCTTGCAATGATTTGGTTTAATAATCATGCTTATCATACGAACGTAACATGTTTTCTGCAGAAGAATTAACAGTAGAATTTGGAGGATTTACATTATTTGACAAGATTAGTTTTGTTGTTGATAAAAAAGACCGAATTGCATTAGTCGGAAAAAACGGAGCGGGTAAAAGTACCCTTTTGAAAATATTTGCCGGCTTGACCGCTCCTTCTCGCGGACAAGTTTCCATGCCTAAAGGTGTAACCATCGGCTACCTGCCTCAACATATGCAATTATCTGATACAAGGACAGTTTTGGAAGAAGCATCACTAGCTTTCAGTCATATCCGGGAAATGGAAAAAACAATTGAAGAGTTAAATATTCAATTAAGCGAAAGAACCGATTACGACTCCGAAGAATACCACAAACTTATCGATAAGGTCTCCACATTAAACGAACAACTGGTATTGGAAGGCGGAAGTAATTTCCAAGCAGAAGTGGAACGTACTTTAATGGGTCTGGGATTTTTACGCACTGATTTTTCCCGTCTGACAAGTGAATTCAGCGGCGGATGGCGGATGCGTGTCGAGTTAGCCAAGTTATTATTGAAGAAACCCGATATTTTATTATTGGACGAACCCACCAACCACTTGGACATAGAATCCATCCAGTGGCTGGAAAACTTTTTATCTACCCGGGCTAATGCCGTAATTTTGGTATCACATGACCGGGCCTTCATTGATGCAGTAACCCATCGGACCATTGAATTATCACTGGGTCGAATTTACGATTACAAAGTAAACTATTCAAAATACGTCGTATTAAGAAAAGAACACAAAGAACAACAACTCCGGGCTTTTGAAAATCAACAAAAACAAATTGAGACTACAGAAGCTTTCATTGAACGTTTCCGATACAAAGCAACTAAAGCAGTTCAGGTACAAAGCCGCATTAAACAACTGGAAAAGCTGGAAAGAATTGAAGTAGACGAAGACGACAATTCTTCTCTGAGATTAAAGTTCCCCCCGGCTCCCCGCTCCGGCTCTTATCCGATAATTATGGAAAATGTCAGTAAAAGTTATGGAGATTTATTGGTTTTTAAAGAAGTAACTTTTACTCTTAACCGGGGAGATAAAGTAGCGTTTGTGGGGAAAAACGGAGAAGGAAAATCCACCTTGGTAAAGTGTATTATGGATCAGATTTCTTATACCGGGAAACTGCAATTGGGGCATAACGTAAAAATCGGATACTTTGCTCAGAATCAAGCAGACATGCTTGACAAGAAAAAAACAGTATTTGAGACTATCGATCATGTGGCCACCGGAGATATCCGAACCAAAATCCGTGATATTCTCGGAGCCTTTATGTTTGGAGGAGAAGCGGCCGATAAAAAAGTAGAAGTTCTTTCCGGAGGTGAAAAAAACCGATTGGCAATGATCCGTCTATTATTGGAACCGGTCAACTTACTGATATTGGATGAGCCGACCAACCATTTGGATATGCAATCAAAAGATGTATTGAAAGAAGCATTAAAAGAATTTGACGGAACTGTGATCGTCGTTTCACACGATCGTGAGTTTTTAGACGGATTGGTTAATAAAGTATATGAATTCGGGAATAAAAAAGTAAAAGAACATCTCGGCGGAATCTATGATTTTTTGGAACATAAAAAAATAGACCAACTAAACGAACTGGAGCGAAAACAAACCGGATTTTCTTCTTCTGTCCCGGTAACGCCGGATACCAATTCGACAGAAGCCAAATTATCTTATGAAGAAAGGAAAGAGCAACAACGTATCCTCCGAAGATTGGAAAAAAGAGTAGCTGAAATCGAAAAAGAAATCGAAACGCTGGAAACCGAAATAAAAGAAAAAGAAGTGTATTTAGCAACTCCGGAAGGAAGTTCCGATGTCGGGGCTTTAATGAATCATTCGGAATTACAACAAAAAATGGAAGAGACAATGGGAGAATGGACGAATGTGACCATGGAATTGGAAGAATTTAATAAAAGTATAAGTCTATGAAAAAAACATTTATTTATTTAATTGCTTTAGTAATGTCAACAACAGCATGTGATCAGACTAAAAAAGAATCATCACCACCCAATAAAGGTATAGATCTTACCTTGTTGGATACCCTTTCCGTACCCGGTGATGATTTTTACCGTTACGCTTGCGGAGGATGGATAGACGCTCATCCGCTAAAACCGGAATATTCTATTTACGGTACTTTTCATGAAATCAGAGAAAATAATCAATTGCAAGTCAGAACTCTTATTGAAGAATTATCCAAAACTTCACATGAAGCCGGAAACATTCCTCAAAAGATCGGGGATCTGTACAGTATGGCAACCGATAGTGTTAAATTAAACGAACGGGGAGGCGAGCCGCTCAAAGTATACCTAACTGCAATAGAAGAACTGAAAGAAAAAGCGGGATTGGGAAGCTTGATCGCTACTTTATTCAGAAACGGAGTCAGTCCTTTTTTCCAATATTATGTATACGCCGACGATAAAAACAGCTCCATCAATATTTTCCATTTGTATCAAGGCGGTTTCAATATGGGAGACCGGGACTATTATTTAGAAAACGACAGCCGTTCCGTGGAAATCAGACAAGAATATATAAAATTGATCGAAAATCTGTTCACTCTTTCCGGCTATGATAAAGATCAAGCCCAAAAAGCATCCGAGGTAGTTATGAAAATCGAAACCGATTTGGCAAAAGCTTCTTATTCGAGAGTAGATTTAAGAGATCCCGAAAAAAATTACCATAAAATATCGGTTGAAGAACTAAAGAAAACCGCATCGGGAATAAATTGGGATAATTTCTTTGCCACCCTCGGGATCACTAACATCCAAGAATTGAACCTGTCTCAACCTGAACCTATTGCAGAAGTCAATAAGATTATAGAAGCACATTCATTGGAAGATATTAAATATTATCTGGCCTGGAACATAATTAATGCTTCCTCTTATTATTTAAGCGATGATTTTATCAATGCTTCTTTTGATTTTTACGGAAAAACGCTTTCCGGAAAAAAAGAATTGCAAGCTCGTTGGAAAAGAGCGGTCGATGTGGTAAACCAAACATTGGGAGAAGCTGTCGGGCAAATGTATGTGGAAAAACATTTTCCGCCTGCGGCAAAAGAAAAAATGCTCTCTTTGGTAGAAAACCTTCAAACAGCACTGGGAGAAAGAATTGGAAATTTGTCTTGGATGGGAGATGAAACCAAAGTAAAAGCGATGGAAAAACTGGAAGCCTTTCACGTTAAGATCGGATATCCGGATAAATGGAGAGATTATTCCGGTCTCGAAATCAATAAAGATGAAGATTTTCTGACCAATATCATCCGTTCCAATAATTTTGAAACAGACTACATGATTGCCAAGTTCAATAAACCGGTAGATAAAGACGAATGGCACATGACACCTCAGACCGTAAATGCCTATTATAATCCGGCAACCAATGAAATTTGTTTTCCGGCCGGAATTCTTCAACCTCCTTTTTTCAACCAAGAAGCAGATGATGCCGTAAATTACGGAGCGATTGGTGTGGTGATCGGACATGAAATGACACACGGCTTTGACGATCAAGGCAGACAATATGATAAAGACGGTAATTTATCGGATTGGTGGACAGAAGAAGATGCAGAGAAATTTGAAAAAAGGGCTCAAGCTATGGTCGAATTTTTCGATAACATCATTGTATTGGATACCGTTCATGCCAACGGACAACTCACATTGGGTGAAAATATAGCAGATCACGGCGGATTACAAGTTTCATGGCAAGCTTATCAAAACAGCTTAAAAGAGAAAGAAACCCCGCAACCGATTGACGGATTTACCGATGCACAACGCTTCTTCTTGGGATATGCAGCTGTATGGGCAAATAATATTCGAGACGAAGAGATACTCCGGTTAACAAAAATCGACCCGCATTCACTTGGAAAATGGCGCGTCAACGGCGCATTACCTCATATTGACGCTTGGTATCAAGCTTTTGATGTAAAAGAAACCAATAAACTTTATATTCCGAAAGAACAACGGGTCTCCATCTGGTAATTCTGTCAGAACACATCCAGTGTGAATTTTTTCAGTTTCGGATCCTGCATGGATTTCGGAACTGAATTTTTTATTATATCTATCACTTCCCGGATCATTTTTTTACGAACATATTCTTGGCTCACTACCAAACTTACCTCCCTTACCGATGTTACATCTTTAAATTTCTTCAAGTTCCCTTGTTTTTCTTCAGGAAGACACATGGCAGTCATTTCGGGAATAATCGTGATACCTTTATTGTAGTCTACAATATTAATTAAGGTGTCGATACTTCCGGCTTCATACTTAACATACTCATTATTCGTAAAACCGTTTCTTTTCAATTGGCACAACTTCTGAATTTGTCCGCGAAGACAATGGACATTCTCCAATAACCAAATATCTTTTACATCCACCTTTTCCAAATCAATCTCATCTTCTTCATAATATTTGTCGTAAGGTGAAACATACGCATAAAATTTCTCGTAATAAATGGGGTATTCCACTAAAGAAGGATGATTAAGAGGTGTAGCGGCAAGTCCTCCGTCTAATTTGCCATTTAGAATATATTCTATTATTTCATGGGTCGGACTCTCTTTCAAAGACAACTCGATGGATTTACTATCGGTTTTCCTTAAAATTTCCGGGACGAGATAAGAAGCAACAGTAGGTATAATTCCCAGTTTAAAACTTCCAAAGACTGTATTCTTTTCGTTTTCAACAATTTCTTTGATTTCCTTAAAATACTTCAAAGACACTCTTGCCTGTTTTATAATCTGTTTCCCTATTTCTGTCGGTTCAATGGGATGAGTGGATCGGTTAAAGATCTTTACATCCAATTCCTCTTCCAATTTTTGGATCATCATACTAAGGGTAGGCTGGGTCACAAAACAAGCATCTGCTGCTTTTGCAAAATGCCTGTGATTATCTACTGCGATTACATACTCCAATTGTTGAACAGTCATATAAATGTGTTTTAATAAATAATGCTCGAAATTATCCCGTTATTTTCAATCAAATTTCGTCATTTTTTCACATTTATCCAAACTTATTTTTCGACACGGTATGGCTTTATTAATAAACGTAATGATATATCATAGGTTACGTAATTCCAAGCCCAATCTAAAAATATTAATACCTTATTTTTCACTCCTATAATCGAACTGATATGAATCACGAGCCACAACCACCAGGCAACCCTTCCTCCAAACTTAAATTGATGCAGATCGGCTACAGCAGCATTTCTCCCTATGGTAGCCAATGCCCCTTTATCCTTATATTCAAAAAGCTTCATTTTATTTCCTTTTACGGATGCTTCCAGATTATGTGCTAATAATACAGCCATTTGGATGGCTGTTTGTGCTACTTGAGGATGGCCTTTCGGATATTTTTCCGTTTCCATATAGGCAGTATCTCCAATAGAAAAGATATCTTGAAATCCTTTTACACGACAATATCGATCCACTGTCAAGCGATTTCCTTTTCCGTATACACCGGGATCCAATCCGGGAAGACTGTTGGCTTTTACTCCGGCAACCCACAACACATTATTCGTTCTTAATTGCAGCCCGTCTCCGGTTCGTATTACATGATCTTCATAACTTTCAACCGATACATTTTGATGAAGAATAACTCCTCTTTTTTTTAAAGTTTCGGCTGCTTTCTCGGAAGCATGTTCCGACATTCCGAACAATAAACGAGGAGAAGCATCGACTAAATGAATTTGCATTTTAGAAAAATCAACTTCCGGATAATCTTTAGGCAAAATAAAATTTTTCATATCAGCCAGTGCACCGGCAAGTTCCACTCCGGTAGCCCCTCCTCCCACAATAACAAATGTCAACAATTCCTCCACTTTTTTGGGATCGGAACCGGAGGCTGCATTTTCAAAGCTCTGTAAAATATAATTTCTTGCATACAATGCTTCCGAAATAGATTTTAGGGGGAGAGTAGTTGCTTTTAACTCATCTTTTCCGAAAAAATTAGTATCACACCCCGTAGCCACCACCAAATAATCATATTCAATACTGCCGACAGAAGTTTCGATTATCTTTTCCTCGGGAAGAACAGTCATTACTTCACACATCCGGAAATGAACCCCTTTCTTCTTTTGAAAATTTTTACGAAAGGGATAAGCAATAGAAGTAACTTCCAGACCTGCAATAGCAACTTGATAAAATAAAGGTTGAAATTGATGATAATTATTTTTGTCCAATAAAATAGTCTGAAACCGGGCCGGATTTAATTTCGTTGCCAACTTTAATCCGCCAAATCCTCCTCCTATAATTACGACTCGCTTCTTTTCTCCTTTATCCGGAACATTTGTCATTCTTTCCATATCAATTTTATTAACTCATTGATTCTATATTACTAATAATCAAACGAAAAGGTATATAAAAAAACAAAACATACAGTACAGTATAAGAACAATTTCA
>DAIQOU010000714.1:0-2333 GCA_036787725.1 Bacteroidales bacterium | reverse complement strand
GTTCTGAGCCATGATAATTTATTTTATAACGTTTTTATTTTTAATTTTTTCTTCGAACAGTTTTTGAAGCATCCGTCCTTCTTGTTGCCTGAATTCATTTAATTTTTCTAATGCTTTTTCGATAACAAGCGAAACGGAATTCCATTCAGACTCGTTTAACTCGGGAAGTTCAGTTTTTATGGTCTCCGGCAATCTTAGTAAGACAGAAAACCAATCTTGCGGAGTTATGATATTCAGTTTTTGGGCAGTTTCGTTCAGTTGTGTATAATAACTTTCAATTGCAGATTGATTGACCAGTGCCAATGTATTTTTCCCAATGTTTTCTACATTGATTTGAAAATCAACTTTTCCTCTTTCTATATTTTGGTGTATTAAGGACCTGATGTCCATCTCCTTTTCTCTGTATATCGGAGGAATACGGGTATTGAGATCCAGTTGTTTGCTATTTAAAGATCTAATTTCGACAGTTATCTTTTTTTCGGGCAGTTCGATGACGGCTTTGCCGAACCCGGTCATTGATTGAATCATATTATTTGAAAATTTTCACAAAAGTAGTTTTTTATCTTGAGAAGAATATCATTTTATAAACTTAAAGTTGTAATTTTGCAAATGAAAAAAAAGCGCATGTCTTGCATTTTAAATATAGAAACTTCAACTAATGTATGTTCTGTCGCCTTGTCTTTCCATCAGGAAATTCTTTTCAGCAGAGAAAGCAAAGAAGGATTACATTCATCATTGTTAGGTGTTTTTGTTGCTGAAGCTGTTTCTCATGTGAGAAGTGCCGGTCTTCATTTGGATGCGGTTGCCGTAAGTGCCGGTCCCGGTTCTTATACCGGATTAAGAATTGGTGTTTCGGCGGCAAAAGGGCTGTGTTACGGATTAGATATTCCTCTGATTTCGATTCCGACTTTGAAGATAATGACACAAGCAGTCGTTTTGGCAGAAGAATTTACATTTTACTGTCCTATGATTGATGCCAGAAGGATGGAAGTGTATGCTGCTATATATGATAAGTATTTGAATGAAATAAAGCCTGTTGCAGCCGACATTATCGACAGCAATTCTTATAAAGATTATTTGCAAAAAGGAAAAGTTCTGTTTTTCGGAAATGGTGCCGGGAAATGTTCCGGAATTATTAATTCTCCACACGCTTTTTTTAGAGAAGATGTCTATCCTTCTGCTGTGTTTATGGTTGATTTGTCTGCCGATTATTTTCGAAATGGAATTTTTGAAGATACGGCTTATTTCGAACCTTTTTATTTGAAAGAATTCCAAACAACCCCATCAAGAAATAAAGTAATATGAAACAACGTATAAACCAACGGTTAGCGTATGCTAAAACCGGTGATTTGCAGCCTGACAGCTTGATCGCTTTTTTATGCAAATCTCATACAGTTGTATGGCAAAGTAAAAAATAATATATGAAAGAGACTATGAGTAATATACAAAAAATAAATATTCCTATAAGTATGAAATACAATACGCAACAAAAAAAATTGATTTTACCCGAATACGGAAGAAATATTCAAAATATGGTTGATTATTGCATTACCATCGAGGATAGGAATGAAAGGAAACAGTGTGCAGATACCATTATCAATATTATGGGAAATATGTTTCCGCATTTGAGAGATGTCAATGATTTTAAGCATATATTATGGGATCATTTGGCAATTATGGCTGATTTCAAATTGGATATTGATTATCCTTATGAGGTGGTTAAAAAAGAAGATCTTCATATTCACCCCGATAAATTGCCTTATTCGCAAGGTCGGATTGTTTATAAACATTACGGGAAGAATTTAGAAAATATGATAAAAAAGGCTACCGAATACGAAGATAATGAAGAGAAAAAACAGCTTATTTGTTTGTTGGCTAATCACATGAAAAAGTCGTTCCTGACTTGGAATAAAGAAATTGTGGATGATCGTAAAATATTCAAAGATTTAAATATACTTTCCGGAGGGAACATTATTTTAGATGAGGAGACTTACAAACTGACAGAGTCTAAAGATATTTTGATGAAGAAGAATAAAAGTTTGGCTCGAAGACAAAATAAATCTTAAAAAAATAAACTTGATTATGGCTTCATTTGTAATAGAAGGGGGGCATTGTTTAACCGGAGAGATAGAACCTCAAGGAGCAAAGAATGAGGCATTACAAGTGATTTGTGCCACTTTGCTTACCGGCGAGAAGGTCTCTGTTCATAATATCCCGGATATTTTGGATGTAAATAATTTGATAGCTTTATTAAGAGAAATGGGGGTCAAAATAGATCATCCGGCTTCGGGAGGATATATTTTTCAGGCAGATGAAATTAATCCGGATTATTT
>DAIQOU010000713.1:0-2339 GCA_036787725.1 Bacteroidales bacterium | reverse complement strand
GCATTCTGAAGATATTTGGCCGGAACGAAGCCTTAAAATATAAGTTTTTTTCTCGGCGGCCGTAGACTGCGCAGCTTTACAGGGGCTGACCCAAAAGTCGCGATAAGTCCCGCAAGGGACGAAATCATGCTTAACCGCATGTGTAGCGCAAGCGAAACTTGCGATCCGAAAAAGTCTCCCTCGGCATTCCCAATGGTTACGCCTTGCTTCACCGTCGGTTAAATATAAAGGCGTCCCTCCCGGGATTTGCCGGGAGGAGCTTACCAATACCGATATGAAACCGAATCGCTGGTGGGGTTTACCAAAAAGGCGGTATCTTCCCACACCAAGCCACCGTAGGCGGCTAACTTTCAAATTGTTTGCCTCCTGACGGAGGCGTTTGGGAAAGAGAGGGTCAGTACTGCAGTGGCTTCAGCCACTGCCTGCAAAGCTGCGTAGCCTACGATTGCCGGTGCCGGTTTGTGTTAACCGGATAACCCGGAACTGTTGCCTGCGGAACTTAACTTAATGACATTACTCGGTCGGGTATTATAGTATGTTCGCGAAATCGGATGCATCAATTTAATCCGATCACCGCAACAACTTAACATTACTAATGCGATAATTTAATATTCTCTCCGCAATAATTTAAGAGTGGGATGTACATGCGAGTAAAACGGGATGTACATCCGGTTAGAGCAGGAAGTACATCCGGTTGAATCGAGAAGTACATGCTGCTGATAAAGCTTATTTCCGGCAGTTGAGAAGGAATTGAACAAATATACTCATATTTAGTTAATTAATCAACTTTCGGGAAGAGTTTTATCCGCTGTATTGAAAAGTTGAGTTTACATTCTGTGGCATTCAAACTTGGAGTGACCTTTTAAGTAATACTCGATTTGTAATCTGGCTCAACTGAGAATGATTTAATTCGGTAAAATGAGGTGTTCAATCCTCTTATTCATTAAATTTATATAGAATAACAATACTCTTTAATTGGCTAAAATTATAATTTGTTAGCAATACTTTATTTTATATATAATTGTATTACAATTGCTTAAATTGAACAGAATTGATGTTCATTGCTTTTTGAATTATATAAATCATCTTATTCTTGTCTTTCTCGGGCTGTATTTGTTCATACATTTGATTGTAAGAAAATAAATCCATACTTATTGTTTAATACAGTCTATTATGAAAAAAATAATTGTAATTGGAAGTTGTAATACGGATATGGTGATAAAATCCGAAAGATTACCTGTTCCCGGGGAAACTATTCTTGGAGGTACATTTTTAATGAACCCGGGAGGAAAAGGAGCGAATCAGGCTGTAGCGGTAGCGAGATTAGGAGGAAAAGTAACATTTATTACTAAAATAGGAGATGATCTTTTCGGGAAAGAATCCGTCAACCTCTATCTTTCAGAGGGTATTAATACTGATTTTACATTTTCTGATCCTAAAAATCCTTCGGGTGTTGCATTAATCACAGTAGATGCTTATGGAGAAAATTGTATTGTTGTTGCGTCGGGAGCCAATTCATCCCTTTCGATAGAAGATATTGAAAGTGCACGAGCCGAAATAGAAACCGCAGATATATTATTAATGCAATTGGAAATCCCGTTGGAAACCGTGGAGTATGCGGCTAAGTTGGCTCATAAAAAAGGAATCAAAATCATATTGAACCCGGCTCCGGCCTGTTATCTTCCTACTTCATTACTCCACTGTTTATATGTTATAACTCCCAATAAAATAGAAGCCGAGATTTTATCCGGCGTGAAAGTGAGGGATTGGGAAAGTGCCAAAGAAGCAGCTGATGTAATTAATAAGAAAGGAGTAGATATAGTAGTAATTACATTAGGTGCTCAAGGAGCTTTAGTCAAATATGAAGGGAAATACTATGAAGTGCCTGCCGTGAAAGTGGATGCGATAGACACAACTGCTGCCGGGGATGTCTTCAATGGAGCGCTATGTGTAGGAATTGCAGAAGGAAAAGGAATTATTGAAGCTGTAGAGTTTGCTTGTAAGTCATCTGCTTTGGCTGTGATCCGGCTGGGGGCACAAGCATCGATTCCTTACCGTGATCAGGTCGTATAGGAAAAATGAAAATAACAAAATATACCAAGAAAAACATATATTAATTAACAAACCCGCAAAAACACAACAATTACCGTATCGGATGATTACATCCTTGGTTCCTCAATCTATATGGAGATTCAGTATTGAAGAAATATAATGAATGGAAAAGAACCGAACTCTCTTTTGGGAGAGGTCTCCTGCTAAAATAACTTAATTTTTTACTCTTTACTACTTACTTAAATAATCTATTTATTATGAAATCTTTTTATTCTAAATTATTTTTT
>DAIQOU010000712.1:0-2339 GCA_036787725.1 Bacteroidales bacterium | reverse complement strand
TATGAAAACAAAAAATATTATAACATTTTTAACGGTATTATTTCTAACCACAAGTACCTTATTCGCCGGAAAGCCCGGTATTAAAGGAAAGATTCTGGATTCCCTGGACGAAAGTCCTGTATCTTTTGCCAATGTAATCCTTATGAAACAGGATTCGACTTACATTACAGGAGTCAGCAGCAATCCGGACGGTTATTTTGAAATTAAAAACCCGGAGGAGGAAAATTATATCCTTTCTGTTTCTTATTTAGGGTATGAAACAGCATATATCCCGGTAACGTCTTCCGGCCGGACCGATACGATACAAATTTTATTGAAACAAAATATAATACAGTTGAATGAAGTAATTGTTCAAGCACGCTCGATAATCATAAAAGACGATCGTAAGGTAATCCTTCCCTCCGAAGAACTGATTAAAACATCTACGGACGGTATGGACGTGATCCGAAAAATGCAATTACCCCGCATCATGGTTGATCCGGTTTCCGGAGAAATAAGCATGTCCGGAAACGGAGAAATACAATTACGTATCAATGGCGTACAAGTAACCAATGCAGAAATAGCTTCCATTCCCCCGGAAGACATCCTTCGGATAGAATATCTTGACGATCCGGGAGCCCGTTACGGAAAAGCAGATGCTGTTATTGACTATATAACCCGGCATAAAGAATCGGGAGGTAATATAAACGGAATGTTTTTTAATGGAGGAGGACATAAAAAAGTATCGCTCGATAACCGTCTCTCTCTAAAATACAATTATAGAAAATCCGAATTTTCGGCCAATGCCATGTTTATAAAACGGAAGCAAAATTGGACACGCGAATACGACGAAAAACTCATTTTTCCCGACCATGATTTACACCGAATAGAAGTGGGAGAACCGACCCTTTTCAATAAGGCTGTATTCAGCAGTAATCTTAATTATAGTTTGATAGAAAAAAACAACTATTTTTTTAATGCTCAACTAAGATATACTCACAACGACTTTCCAAACAGTTATGAAGACAGAAAAAGCAAACTCTATATAGCCGGTTCATCGGTTCCGGTATCTATTTTTGACCACACGGAAGAAAAAGCTAATTCTCCGGCATTGGACCTTTATTTTCAACGCAATCTGAAAAACGACCAATTACTGATTTTTAATGCGGTTGGTACTTACATTGATACGGACAGCAGGCGTACTTATCAAGAAAAAAAGGAAGAAGAGCCGGAAGTCGATATTTTATCCGATATCGCCGGAAATAAATACTCCCTTATTGCAGAAGGGATTTATGAGAAAAAGACCGGACCCGGTAAAATGACAGCCGGTCTGAAACATTTGCAATCTTATACAAACAACAATTATACCGGAACAACCGCAGCCGATGTATCCATGCGACAAGCCGAAAGTTCCGCTTATCTCGAATATCAAGGAAAAACCGGAAAATGGGGCTATATGGCAAATCTGACAGGTACCCGGGTATATTACAGTCAAAATAACACTTATACCGAGAAATATGTACTTCAACCTGCTGCACGTTTAACATTCGAACCGGTCAAGGATTTATATTTCAGATACAGGATAAACCTGAAAAACAATGTTCCTTCGTTGGCTGCCATGAATGATGTGGAACAACTGATCGATACCTGGCAAATACGTCGCGGAAACCCTGCTCTGAACGCATTCCAAACACTCAGTCAAAACTTCACTACAGGATTTAATAAAGGAATTTTCGGAATCGACCTGCTGATCGGTTACGATTACGAATACAACCCCATTATGGAATCTATCCTTTACGAAGACGGAAAATTTATCCGGACATACGAGAATCAAAAATCGTTTCAAAACCTGAGTGCAGAAGCCATGTTCAAGATTAAACTCTGGAAAAACCATCTGAACTTATCGGTTACCCCAAGAATCAATCGCTTCATCAGCAAAGGGAATGATTACCTTCATACTTATACCATGCCGGAAGTAAGAGTTAATCTTGATTTTTCATACAACCGGCTGATAGCCAATTTCACTACCATTACACCTCCTCGTTCCATGTATGGAGAACAATTAATGAAAAGCGATCAAATGCACACCATCATGATCGGATACAAACAATCCGATTGGTCTGTCATGGCAGGAATTCACAATCCTTTTACCTCAACCTATAAAACCGATAACAAAAATTGGTCTGCTCTGAATCCCGTTAATTCAAAAATTCATACTTCAAACAATAAGTCTTTTCTCGTCAAGCTGAGTTTTAATTTAAATTACGGAAAACAATGGAAAGGATCCGGCAGGCAAATAAATAATACCGATACGGATTCCGGGATAATGCAAGGAGTAAAAAATTAAAAACGGAATAATA
>DAIQOU010000186.1:0-8394 GCA_036787725.1 Bacteroidales bacterium | reverse complement strand
CTTCTCAATTTTCTTTTTAATCAAAATCCGGCTCATTCACTTAAGCCAATCACTTTGACCGGATTATTCATCTCTGCGAAATTATACAAAGCAGCTTCTCCTTTTATAATCGAAAAACAAACCAACGTCGGATTATCTTCCGATTGATATATATTCTTCAATTGAGGCATTATTTCCAACACTTTCGCATTGGCTACCTTACTTTTAAATATTAGCACACTTCCCGAAATCCGCATCCACTCTCCTTTTTCCGGAGAAAAAGAACAAATTTCTATATAAGGATGCTGCCCTAATTGTTGATAAATCTTTTTTTGCGTATTGGTAACAAAGGTTAGTTTGCCTTCCCACTCCATAACAAAACTAAAAGGTCGAACTCTCGGATTATTATTTTCATCCACCGTTGCCACATAGAAAGCAGGACTTTGAGATAAAAAATCTAAAATTTCAGTCATCGTTTCAACTATTAATATTTTAATTTATTTGCTTAATCACTTCTTGCATTAAAAAAGCTAAACGAGGCTGAGCAATTTTTGCAGCCTGTTGAACTTCTTCATGTGTTACGGTTGTTATTTTACCATATACTCCCAAATCAGTAATCACAGAAAATGCCAATACTTTCATGCCGGCATGTCGGGCTACAATCACTTCCGGAACAGTACTCATTCCTACAGCATCTCCTCCAATATTACTGAAAAAACGATATTCAGCCGGCGTTTCAAAAGTAGGTCCTTGTGTACCTACATATACTCCATATTGTATTTTAATATTATTCTTCGAAGCGATGGAAGCTGTCAATAAACGGAGTTGGCGATTATACGCTTCACTCATATCGGGAAAACGGGCTCCAAATTCGGGGAAATTTTTCCCTCTTAAAGGATGCTCCGGAAACAAATTGATATGATCTTCAATTAACATGACATCCCCGACTTCAAAACTATTATTCATTCCCCCGGCAGCATTAGACACAAATAAATATTTTATATTGAGAAACTGCATGACGCGAATAGGATAAGTCACCTGTTGCATATCATACCCTTCGTAATAATGAAAGCGCCCTTGCATAGCAAGTATCCACTTTCCGCCTAATTTTCCCACAATCAGATTTCCGCTATGTCCTTCCACCGTCGATACAGGAAAATGAGGAATTTCCCGATAAGGAATTTCCACTTTATCTGTAATGTTCTCTACCAAATCGTTCAGTCCCGTACCCAGGATAATACCAATCTTTACATCTTCGGGGAGTTTGGGTCTAATCCAACTTATCGTTTCTTGTATCTTTTTCAACATGCTCTCTTATTATTTTATTAAATACAATTTCTTTATCAAAATTAAAAAAGACTTCCACCGGAAGGTAGTACATTCTTTTTTTAATATCATTATCGAATGCGGCCCCATGATTTATCAATCTCGTCGCATCCTTCTCGGTAGTAACAATTATTTTTTCTTGTCCTTCAATTTGATCAAACCTATGTTGAATGTTTTTTATATCAGATTCCGAAAAATGATGATGATCAGGATATTGAAGGGTTTCCAATATACTTGCGTACCTTCTCAACTGATGAACCAAAGGAGAAGGATTCGCAATTCCGGAAATTAACAAGATAGAAAAATATTTTTTTTGTATCTCTTCCGGAATAAGAATAGGAGCCTGCATAAAAACAGGGATTAAATTTCCATAACGGAAAGAAGAAAAAAACAGGGATTGACCGGGTCTCAAGTTTAATCTCTTTGATATCTCGGACATTCTCTCGAAATCAATATCCAAAGGACATTTTGTTACAATCACCACATCAGCTCTGGATTTATTTCGAACAAGCTCACGCAGTCTGCCGACAGGCAATAAACAATCGTCATATATCGGACGATGAATATCGGTCAATAAAATAGAAAGTCCCGGCTTCACATAACGATGTTGAAATGCATCATCCAATAATATCACTTCGGGACGCAGTTCAGTTGAGAAAGTCAATAATTTTCGAATACCCCTGCAACGCTTTTCATCTACAGCAACAATTATCCCGGGAAACTTCTTATATATCTGATAGGGTTCATCCCCAATCGTCAAGCTATTTGACTGAGTATCTGCCAATACAAACCCCGAAGTCTTTCTTTTATATCCCCGACTAAGGACTGCAATTCGATGCGTCTTCATCAGCATACGAATCAGATACTCGATATGGGGTGTTTTCCCGGTTCCACCAACAGTCAGATTTCCAACACAAATTACAGGAACAGAAAACTCTTCAACCGGAAGAATTTTTCGATCGAAGAGTTTATTTCTGATTTCTGTTACCAAGCCGTATAATACAGCGAACGGGAACAGTAAATAATTAATTTTTCCTTCTTGTTTTTGCATTGTGTCGCAAAGATAACCGTTTATAACGAAAAAGCATTGCGACCACTCGCTTATTTATTTAGTTTTAACCCCATTCATAATAACCTCTATTTCATTTCCTTGAGAAAGGAACTCCTTCGTTATATCCCGAATATCCGAGACTGTAAGAGCATTGACTATAGAGGCATATTCGGTATAAGTGTCAAAATCATTTTCGGCCTTATTTAACAACACATGTCTCCAATAACCGTTTTCTTGCACATTCTCCTGTTGTTTTTTCAGCATATGTTCTTTTACTTTATTAAGATCTTCTTGTCTGGGCCCGTTTTCTGCTATATTTTTAAGTTCTCGGTGTACGATTCCATTCAGAAAATCCCGTTTTTCCGGTTCGGTCTCAAAATACATTTGAAGAGAAGTTTGTCCTTCCGGATAAAAAGCGATATCCGAGTAAACACTTACACCATACGTCCCGCTTTCGTCTTCCCGAACTTTTTCTACATATAAAATATCCAATATTTGTTTCAATGCATCAAATTTGATTTTATTTACCAGATTCGGTTTCAAAAATCCGGTATACAAGTCAACAACCGTAGCCTTGGGATTTTCCACTTCTTTATCAAAGTGTTTCTTAATAACTCCCGTATTATATCCTGTTTCAATCTTTTTAAATGTTTCTTTTCGATTTAATGCAGGCAAGGCTCCCAAATATTGAGCGATCAACGGTTGCGCTGTTTCAACATTGATATTTCCTACAAAAATAAAAGTAAAATCACTTGCATCTTTATACCGATCTTTTCGCCAATTCATTATTGTCTCATAATTTACTTTTTCTAAATCGGCAGGCTTCATACGGCTGCTACGGGCAAAATTCTTATAAGCCGCCAACGACATTGTATCAACAAAAGACATCATGGGAGAAGCTTCTTGACTTTCCAACATAGCTTTTTGTCTGCTTAAAAAAGACTCAAAAGCATCTTGGTCCATCCGGGGAGCTGTAAAATTCAAATAAATAAGCTGGAGCATCGTTTCAAAATCTTTTATAGAAGAAGATCCTGAGAAACCTTCTCTTATCAAACTGATAGTAGGAAAAACAGACACCTTCTTTCCAGCCAATACCTTATTTAGATCTGTAGAACTAAAAGTTCCCAATCCTCCCAAATTAGCAACAGGAGAGTACAATTTTATGTTACTCAAATCATCTTCGGGAAATAAAGAAGTTCCTCCGAGACTAGTAGCAGCCATTAAAATTTCATCTTCTTTATGAGTAGTTGGTTTGATAATCACCTTTACCCCGTTAGATAAGACTAATTCCGTTGTCTCAAATAATTTACCTTCGGTTTTTTCTACAATTTCTCCTCCCTTAGGAAGTTCACTCAACAACGGTTCATCAATAACTTTTTCTTCATAAGGTTCTATAGTTTCATTCTTCGCTTCTTGATACCAAGAAAGGAGTTGTTCTTTCGAGGGAGTGGTAAGTCCTTCTTTTTCCGGAGCAGAAAGAGAAATCACGACATTCTTATCCCCAATAAGATTGGCAAAATATTCATTAATCTTTTCCAAAGGAATATTAGACGCAAATGATTGAACCATATTATATTCCATCTCTATTCCCGGAATCGGTTCCATTTGGGTAAAATTTCTTACATATTCTCTCGCATACCTGTTATTTTGAACCTTCTCCCTTTCATTGTAAGCATTTTCATACCCTTTTAAGATATTCACTTTAGCTCTTTCATATTCTCCCGGCATAAATCCGAATCGTTTCGCTCTTTCAGTCTCCCTTACTAATGCCTTCAGCGACTCTTCTTCTCCTTTTTCTTTACAAACACTGTTTGAGTTCCAAGCATCTTTATTGCGAGCAACATAAAAATCTCCATAATATCCTCCGGCATAAACAAAAGGAGGATTTGCTTTATTTAATATTTCTTGAAAACGAGTATTTATCATTTCCGAAACAGCCTGATTAAAATAGCTCATCATCAAGTCAATGGCTGTTCCCTTTTGTTCATCCGGCAAAGGATCATTCTTATAATAAACCGATATTTGAGTATGCGTAGCTTCTTTGTCCGTTGCAATTCCAATGAGGGGTTCATCATTATCATCGACTGAATACGTCACCCGGGGAGCCGGGTTAACCGGTTTAGGAATATCTGTAAACATTGTCTTGATTTTATTCTCAATCAGATCCGGGTCAATATCACCCACAACAATAATTGCTTGCAAATCCGGTCTGTACCATTTATGATAATAATCTTTTAATTCATCATACTTAAAATTCATAACAACTTCTTCCGTACCGATCGGCAATCTTTTGGCGTATCTGCTACCGGGCATTAACTGAGGCAATAATTTTTCAACCATGCGCATATAAGCTTCAGCATAAGAACGCATTTCTTCTCGGATTACCCCCCGTTCTTTATCAATTTCTTCATGTTCCAAACTGATAAAGCTTGACCAATCATGCAAAATTAAAAGGCAACTGTCAATAATACCGTCTCTAGTTAAAGGAACATTAGATATGTTATATACAGTTTCATCAAATCCGGTATACGCATTTAGATTAGCTCCGAATTTTACACCTATAGTTTCCAAATAATTAATCATACTTTTTCCGGGATAATTTTTGGTCCCGTTAAATGCCATGTGTTCCAGGAAATGGGCTAAACCGGATTGATTGTCTTCTTCCAATACGGACCCTACATTTTGAGCGATAAAAAACTCAGCCCTCTCTTTTGGCAATTCATTATGCCGAATGTAGTAAGTTAAACCATTATCTAACTTTCCAAATCTTATTTTCGGATCAACCGGAAGTTTTTGTAACTGTGGTTGAGCAGAAAGATGAGTTAAGCCGGCAATCAAAACTGTTGCCAACAAATAAATTTTTTTCAATTGGTTCATCATATTATCTTCTTTTAGTGATTAATTTTTTATATGATAAGGCATAACTGCCATTCGATAATCAAAAGACTTCAGATTTTCTAATAATTGGAGTTGTTCGTATTTATCACTACCCAATACTTGTTTTTTCGCTCTCACTTGTACGGTACCCAACGACTCTTCCAATAATTGAGTAAAAAAATCTTTCCGTGCAGGATAATTAACCGTCTTGTAATCTGAAACATTCGCTTTTTCGGCTGCTAAAAGGACAGCATCATCTAAGCCTCCGATTTTATCAACCAATCCTAGTTGGTAAGCTTGGGCTCCGGTCCAAACTCGACCCTGTCCTATAGAATCAATTTCAGCTTTTGTTTTTGAACGACCGTCTGCACACCGTGAAATAAACAAATCGTATCCTCTTTCAATATAAGCCTGGAATATTTTATTCTCTTCTTCTGTAAAAGGTTTAATCGGAATGCCAATCAAAGGGATTCCGGAAGCTCCCAAATCAGAATGTTTATTGGTCTTTACTCCATCATAACTCAAACCCATTTTTTTAGAAAGTTCCTCCCCTTCCGGAATTAGGCCGAAGATTCCGATGGAACCGGTCAATGTAGTGGGTTCTGCCACAATTTGATCAGCAGCACACGAGATATAATATCCCCCCGAGGCAGCATAGTCTCCCATAGAAACAATAATTGGTTTTTCTTGTTTTACTTCTTTTACAGCGTTCCAAATTTGCTCGGAAGCAAACGCACTTCCCCCTCCGGAATTCACCCTAAAAACAATTGCCTTCACATCCTCATCTTTTTTGAGTTTCATCAATTCTTTAACATATTCTTTTGCAGTTATTACATTGGGAGAATAAGGGTTTTGGGCCTCATCACCCACAATAGATCCTTCTGCATATAAAATAGCGATCTTATTCTTTGATTTGGATGGATTTAAAAAAGGTACGGTTTTCATGTCTTTAACCTTAGCCTGCTTAATATCCTTCTCGGCTTCAGTTCCCGTCAATTCTTTCAAATATTCTGTTACATCTTTACTGTACATCAATGTATCCACCAATTGATATTCCACAATTGTACGAGGATCGGAAAATGCAATTACTTCGTCGGCATAAGTATTTAATTTATCAATCGAAATATTCCGTGAAGTAGAAATTCCTCCCAATAAATGATTCCATATATCATCTAAAAATGCCGTAACCTGCTCTTTATTAGCATCGCTCATTTTTTCTTGAATGAAAGGTTCTACATACGACTTGTATGTCCCAACCTTAAATACTTGCATTTTAACTCCCAATTTATCCAACGCTCCTTTGTAAAATTCAGTATTATTAGCCAAACCGTGCAAATCCAACATCCCTTGCGGATTCATAATTACTTTATCGGCAAGAGCGGCAATATAATAAGTGCCTTGAGTATAATAATCTCCATATGCTACTATAAATTTGCCGCTTTCTTTAAAATCCAAAAGTGCATTTCGGATAGCTTCTAAACTCGCAATTCCGGAAGAGAAAGCTCCGGCTTTAATATAAATCCCTTTTATTTTATCGTTTTCCTTTGCTTTTTTTATTGCATTCGTAATATCATCCAATCCCGTATTTTGAGTCAAAGGGCCAAAAAGATAATCCATTGGATTTACAGTCTCCCTTTCATTTACAACTCCGGATAGATCTAATGTTAACACCGTATTTTTTTCCAATGAAAAAGCAGGAGCTGAAGTAGCCGAAGCCAATATCCCGGCAAACATAAACATAGAAATGAAAATCAGAATTACAGAAGCAATTATTACACCCATAACGGATGCAAACAACATTTTAAAAAAATCCTTCATATTTAATCATATTTAAATTATTACTTGACAGATCATTTATTTTATGTAAACAAATTGAAATTTTCGATAAAAATATTATTTATTCTTTAGAATGACATTACTTTAATCGCAAAAAATCACTATCCTGTCCGAAATTATTGAGGTCAATCCAATTATTCTTACCTTTGAACACTTAATAACTACAAATCCTTTGATATTCATATGAGTACAAAAATATCATCTTTAGGTGAATTTGGACTAATCCGTCACCTTACCCAACATATAAAATTAAAAAATACAAGTAGTCTGACCGGAATCGGAGATGACGCTGCTGTATTGGAATATAAAAACAAACAAGTATTGGTTACAACAGACCTTTTATTGGAAGGAATTCATTTTGACCTGACTTATGTCCCGCTGAAACATTTAGGATATAAATCTGCTATCGTTAATTTCTCTGACATCTATGCAATGAACGGACAGCCTAAACAGATAACGGTTTCATTAGGCATCTCCAAACGATTTTCCCTAGAAGACATGGAAACATTTTATTCCGGAATTGAATTGGCATGCCAACTATATGGAGTAGATTTAGTAGGAGGAGACACTTCTTCATCACTTACCGGATTATGTATCAGTATTACCTGCTTGGGAGAGGCCGATAAAGAAAAAACCGTTTATCGCAGCGGCGCAAAAGAAACTGATTTAATCTGTGTTTCGGGAGATTTGGGTGCCGCTTACATGGGACTCCAACTTCTTGAACGAGAAAAACGGATTTTTAATGGAGAAAAAGACTTTATTCCGGATTTCGAAGGAAAAGAATATTTGCTGGAAAGACAACTTAAACCGGAAGCAAGAAAAGACATTATTCATCTATTATCAGAAAAAGAGATCCTTCCTTCGTCCATGATTGATATATCTGACGGGCTTTCTTCTGAATTATTACATATTTGTGAAGAAAGTAAAGTAGGATGCAAAATTTATGAAGAACGAATTCCTATTGACTATCAAACGGCAGCAATGGCTGAAAAATTCAACATGAATCTGACTACGACTGCCCTCCATGGAGGGGAAGATTATGAATTACTTTTTACAATCCCAATCGGACTGAACGAGACAGTGCAAGAAATCCCGGAAGTAAAAATCATTGGCTATATCTGTTCCGATGCAGAAGGAGCCTCCATGATCAATCGCGACGGAGAAGAAATCAGGTTAGTCGCTCAAGGATGGAACTCTCTAAAAAACGAATAATTTTTCCTGAAAAATTTGTTTATATGAATTTTTGATTTACCTTTGCACACGCAAAAGGCAATGGTGCCATAGCTCAGTTGGTAGAGCAAAGGACTGAAAATCCTTGTGTCCCC
>DAIQOU010000185.1:0-8430 GCA_036787725.1 Bacteroidales bacterium | reverse complement strand
TACCGGAAAGGAATTTATAATAAAAGTAAAAAATGATTTGAAGTGTGAAAGAAGAACTCTTACTTTTGTGTTAAATAAAAAATGTATGATAGAGGTAGAAATAATTACTATAGGCGATGAGTTGTTAATTGGTCAGGTAATAGATACCAATTCGGCTTGGATAGCTCGGGAATTGAATAATATCGGTCTGGATGTAAAGTACAAAACGACAGTCGGAGATAATGAGGAAGATATTACGGATGCTTTTGAAAGGGCTTTTTCCCGAACATCCGTAGTGTTGGTAACGGGAGGAATCGGTCCCACTAAAGACGATATTACGAAGAAAACCTTGTGCAAATTTTTTAATACTTCTTTGGTTTTTGATGAGGAAACATTGAAAAATATAGAGGAAGTGGTAAGCCATATGAGTCGTGCATTGAATGAGTTGACTCGTAATCAGGCTTGGGTTCCTGAGAATGCGGTGATCATTCAAAATAAAATGGGAACGGCACCCGTCACCCGGTTCGAGAGAGACGGGAAATTATTGATTTCCATGCCGGGAGTACCTTTTGAAATGAAATGGGTTATGTCTGAAGAGATCATTCCTTTTTTAAAAGAGCGGTTTATACAACGGGAAACCATTATTCATCATACGTTTTGGGTAGCTAATTACCCGGAATCGTTGTTGGCAATCCGGTTGGAATCGTTTGAGAACGAATTGCCTCCTTATATTAAGTTGGCTTATTTGCCGGCATCGGGATTGATTCGCTTACGACTTACGGGGAAATATTCTGATGAGAAATACTTACGAAGGCAAATGGAAGAGGAAGAGGGAAAATTAATTGCTTTGTTGGATAAAAACATTATTTCTAAAGGAGACCGGCCTATAGAAATGCTGTTATTTGATTTGTTGAAAGAAAAAAAATTAACCTTATCGGTTGCGGAAAGTTGTACGGGTGGCAGAATTGCCGGGATGATAACCGCTCTTCCGGGATGTTCCGAGTTTTTTAACGGAGGGGTAGTTTCTTATTCAAATGAGTCAAAAGTGAATATTTTAAGGGTTAATTCCGAAGATATCGATACGTATGGCGCTGTCAGCGAAAATGTAGTTGTACAGATGGCGAAGGGGGTCGGTAAGTTATTTTTTGCCGACTGTTCGATGGCAACTTCGGGCATTGCCGGACCGGATGGCGGAACTGACGAAAAACCGGTCGGTACGGTGTGGATTGCGGTGCGATTGGGTGAATCGACAGCAGCCCGAAAATACCTTTTTGGAAAGAATAGAGAAAACAACATCCTTCGAGCAAGCAACATGGCCATGCTGATGCTTTATGATTTGATAAGGAATAACGGACCGGAATAATAATTGAATAACGAACCGGACCGGTTAATGTTTTTTTGTGAATGAATAGAGGACAATTTCTTTTTCTCCGTCACGGGTTTGATTGGGCGTACTGTAAACGGATTCGAAAGAATAATCTTTTCCGTAAACGAGAAGCATCTTCTCATAATCATTCGGACCCATCAACAGCAGACCCCGGTCGGGTGTTGTCTTTTCGAAATCCAAGAACTTATTGCCGAGATAAAAGTTTAATCCGTACATATTACGATACTCCAACAGATTGTTAAATACATAAATATGTTCCGTTTCGGGTAAAGTGCTTTTGATTTTTTCGGCAAAGGGCTTGATGGAAATTCCGTTTTTGTAAGCCGGTAAGAAAATACCGTCGCTAACCAAATAAATAGCCAGGAGTGCACCGATGGTAGCATATAGAATTTTGAGATTGTTCTTCCGGTTAATTTGATAGATGGAGACAGCCAGCGAAAACAATAATACCAAAGTTAATCCCATATATAAGAGCTTTGGAGTATCAAAAGAACTCCATATCACTTGAATATCCGATAATACTTTTCCTTGGGTAAAGGTACTTATCAGTTGTACGGGATCGATCAAATGAGTAACTACAGAGAATACACACACTATTCCGACTATTATTCCGATGAAAATAACGAAACCGCTGAAAAATCGAACTGTTTTTACTTTGTATTCGGTAAGATAAAGGATATATTGCGAAAGGAATAAAGCTATAAAAGGATAGGCAGGCATTAAATACACGCTTCGTTTACTTGCCGGAATCGAATAAAAAAGAATAATCAGGATCAACGCTATCAATGAGAATAACTTGATCTTGGGTAAAGAGCGTATTTGTTCCCAACAATTTTTTAAGCCCGGAAATTTAAGAGCGTATTTTAATCCGAAAAGAGAAAAGAAAAGCAATAATGTCCATGGTATAAATCCGCTTAACAGGAAAATAAGATTGAACCATAGCGGACGTTCATGACCCAGACTGTAGCGTATATCCAATTTTTCAATGTCCAAAAAGCGACCCATATTTTCGGCCCATACCAGATCCATAAACATTTCCCCTCCTTCTTTATAGGCCGGCAAATACCAAAGGATCGGTAAAATAAGAGAAGCGAGTAAAATAAGGGTCAACTTATAAATTATTTTTCCAATGTTATACTTTAAGATAAGCAAATACACTCCAAAAATAAACAGCGGTAAAATAATGCCTACGGGCCCCTTTACAAGCGTGGCACAACCTAAAATAAGGGGAATGTGGAACGGAAATCTTTTCAACTGTTTTCGATCTTCCCAATAAAATAAACTTATTAATCCCCAAACAATGAAAAAAGTCAGAAGCATATCTACCCGGGCTGTCATGGCTGCCCGATGGAGTTCGAAAGAGGTGATCATGATCAAACAGGCAACAAAAGCCTCCTGAAATTTAACGTGTTGACCAAAGAAAACGAAACAGATTCCTATCATTGCAATAAATGCCAGCGCTGACGGCAATCGAGCCGTAAAAGGAGTGACTTCTCCTTTGGGTAAAGAAAAAACAGCCATTAACCAATGGGTAAGAGGCGGTTTGTAAGCAAACTCATCGGCATATACCCTGGGCAATATCCAATTGTTATCATCGATCATGGAAACTGCTACCGAAGCTTCGCGAGGCTCTCCTTTGGTATAAAATTCTCCCATTCCAATCCAGCAGAGCACGCTGATTACGCTTATTAATAACAATAGAGAAAGGGGTTTTTGTAAGTATAAATATTGCAATGTAGGGGGCCTCATTTTTCTTTTTTTAGTTTAATGGTGCAAATTTATATATTTTTCAAAATTAATGGAAGGGAATCCGGTTATTATCGGTTAATTCCGAAACATTTTAATTCTTTTCTTGAAAAATCATAGTATGTTTGCAAAAAAAACAGGAATGGTTGAGCAATCTGACAGACTTGGTTGTTATATTATTCAACAATATATCAAATCTCATTTAATCCTGAAGATAGATGAAAAAATTAGTGGTTGTTTTTTTTGTTTTCATTATTGCCGGAACAAAGGGTATTGCTCAGTTGAGGGGAGAATTAACGGAAAAACAAGCTTCTCGAGGATATCGGGTGTCCTCTCCCAAAAAATCAAACGCATTTGATCCCGCGAAGTTAACACTTGGCGGAGGTTTCGGACTTCAGTTCGGAAGTTATACGCTGGTGAATGTGGCTCCCCAAGTGGGATATGATTTTTCGAATAAATTCAATGCCGGAGTAGGATTATCTTATACGTATGCCAAGGATAGTTACAGGGATTACGGGGTGAAATGGAAGGACCAAAGTCATTATGCCGGGTTCAATATATACGCACGGGTTTATCCTATTGCCAATATTGTGTTGATGATTCAACCGGATATTCATCGGGTATGGAATACATTGGAAAACACTTCTACGGGAGAAAAGCATACAACAGAAAAAATGGTTCCCGCTTTTTTGGTGGGAGGCGGATTGAGACTCGGTTCGCTCATTGCCATGATACAGTATGATGTAGTGCAAGATGATTATTCTCCTTATGGCAGGAATATATTTTACAGTGTAGGGTATTCTTGGAATTTTTAATATCAAATAAGAAGGTTGATTGGGTTGAATTGAATAACCGAGTAAAATGAAGATAAAACTTGTTAACGCTAAATCTGTTTTTATTGTAACCTTGTTGGTCATTTTTGTAACGATAATCGGTGTGTGGCTGTACGGACTGAGATTGGAACGAACGGTGTTTGAGAATGCGGTGATTTCTACAGGTATTCTTTCGGGCGTACTTTTTTTATTTATGACCGTCGGCCTTTTTCGGGGTATTAAGTTGAAAGATGATATGGGTTCCGTAATCGGAAGACAGAATAAAAAATCGAATTCCCGATCTTCCGGGTTTGATTTTCCGGATTTCTCGGATGCCGGCGGCAAGGGAAGTAATTCTTCTTCGGATTTCTCGGATGCCGATGGCGACGGTTGCGAAGGAATTATTGGCGGTATATTGTTGTGGGTGTTGGTTACTGTAGTGGCAGGTATTCTGATTTGGTTATTGGCTACTTTATTATGGCCGGTTATTTTGGTAATTATAGCGATGCTTTATTGGGTGTTCTTCCGGGCGTTGAGACTTGTTTTTAAGAATTCGGCAAGATGCAAGGGAAAACTCGGGGTGAGTATTTTGTACGGCTTGGGCCATACTTTATTGTATACCGGTTGGATCTACGGAGTAATTGTTGGAATTCATTATTTGAAAACCGGACTGTAAATGATAAAATATTCTTTTGCAAATGATTATGGTGAAGGATGTCATCCAAAGATTTTTGAGTCGCTTGCCGATACAAATAAACTTCAACAACCGGGATATGGTGAGGATGATTTCACGCAACAAGCGAAAGAGCTGATTCGCAGTGCCGTGAAGATGCCGAAAGTCGCTGTTCACCTGATTGCAGGAGGAACACTGACCAATTTGGTTGTATTGAGTTCGATCCTTAAACCGTTTGAATCGGTGATTGCTGCCGAGACCGGGCATATACATACACATGAAGCCGGTGCTGTGGAAGCTACCGGACATAAAATAGAAACGGTTTTTGTTCCTGACGGGAAACTGCGTCCCGGCGATATACAACCCTTATTGGATAATAAACAACCGCTTTATCATACAGTCAGGCCGAGGGTAGTCTATATATCCGATTCTACCGAGATCGGAACTGTTTATTCGAAGACTGAATTGCAGGAATTGTCTTCTTTTTGCAAGAAAAACAGTCTTCTTTTATTTTTGGACGGAGCGCGTTTGATCCCGGCTCTTACTGCTTTATCGAACGACCTTTCTCTTGAAGACGTGGCGCGAATGACCGATGTATTTTATATTGGAGGAACCAAATGCGGTGCTTTATTGGGAGAAGCGGTGGTGATTACGAATGAAACGATAAAGAACGATTTTCAATACCATCTGAAACAACGGGGGGCTTTGTTGGCTAAAGGAAGAGTGTTGGGTATTCAATTCCGGGAATTGATGAAGGAAAATCTAATTTTCGAATTGGCCCGTCATGCTAACCGAATGGCCGGGAAAATGGCAACGGCTTTTGAAGAACTCGGTTATTCTTTTTTAACGCGAGCAGAAACCAACCAATTGTTTCCGATACTCCCCTACCCGATTATTGAAAGATTATCAAAGGATTATGAGTTTTTTGTTTGGCAACCGATCGATCCGGGAAGAGCGGCAGTAAGGTTTGTTACTTCTTGGGATACGCCGGAAGAAGCTGTTGATTCTTTTATCCGTGATTTGGCCCGGATCGGATAACCTCAAACCGTTTTATTTGTTGACCGGAAGGTTCCCTTGGTTTTCTTCTCATCAACTATATCCTTCAGAAGAGGAGCGAAAGAAATAAATACCTTAAAAGTTTCTTATTGCCATTTTAGTGTTTCAGCTCTAATCTTCAGACAAGCTTTTCAGTGCTCCGTAAATCGATTTAATGCTTCCTTATACGGCATTATTTAGGCCCTCTTATAAAATCGTGTGCAAATATCCCCGGCATTTCGAGTCTATTATGTTTAATAGTATTTCGGAAGACAGCCGGAAGATCTTATGTTTCTTTAGTTTCGACTAACTTGGTCCGTATCTCCCGACCATCGGAACTTGATCTCTTGTCCAACCGGTCTTGATCTTTTGGATAAGAGATCAAGACCGGTTTTATTCAGAATAAAGTGTTATTTTAAAACACTTAAAATGGCATTTGGAAGGATAAAAAGATGAATGCCGGTATTCGGACGGTTTTCCGGATGTGGTTGGTTTAATCTTGCTTCAAATGCAAATCCATCGCTCCCGTTACTTCCGTAGAGCTTTCTCCTGCCCATCCGGCTTCCTGGTTCAATCCGGAATAGACTTTTACGAAATCGATACCGGGCAAAGAAACAGAAGTTCCGTTTGCATCTACCGCCCAAGCAATGTCTATTCCCGAATCTTCATGGTTATTGGGTTGATTGTCGGCATATCCCCAATCGAATGTTTTGAAAACCCATTTTTCTTTTTCTTCCGTTCCTTCGTTGGTGGCTGTAGGAGGCAACAAGGTTCCCGTAAAAGTAAGTTCCTTATCGGTTATCCATTCGGGATAATAGGATTGAAGGTGGTATATGTTTTTAGTCTTGTATCCCGAACCGCCTCGGTTGTCTTTCCAATAGAGGTATTCAATATCGATTTTCCAGGGGAGGTTTCCTTTTACGAGCTCTTTGTCGGGATCGGGTTTGCTGTAGGTGATTTGATATCCTTTTGTTGATTTTTCATATTCACTTCCCGCAATTTCGTACCATTCGTTTTCATCCGGTTTACCGTTTTTATTTTTATCGTATGCCACCATAATTACGCCCGGTTCGCTGCTTTCCGTGAACGTATTGCCGTTTACCCGGAAATCCCGTTTGCCGTGAACGTTCACTACTGTGTGATCGAACCCGAAAACTACATATCCTCCGAATCCGCCCAATGTGATCATTCCTTTGTTACTTTTAATCGATTCTTCTGCTTTTCGGATCATCTTTTCTTTGGTGTCTCCGGTTTCATACAACGGAAGTTCATTGACAAATTGTCCGGGAGCCGGCATATAATCCAATACTTGGGAAAGATATATACTGTAAGACTTGGATTCCTTAGTAACCGTAACCCGGGTCGATTCGTTCAAGACGGAACTCCCGTCGGTTACTTTCAGCGTCACGGTATAATTTCCTAATTCTACAGCTATGAATGGCAATGTTTTATCTTTACTCACTAGGGAAGAATTGCCGGTCTCCGGTTGAACGGACCATTCGTAAGAAGCATTCTCCATTCCTTGAATACGGGGAGTAATTTCCAGTACTTTACAACGGTTTACGGTATATGATTTTTCGATCATATTCCCGGAAGAGCCTTCATTACTGTCCGAGCACGCTGATAATGCAATGATTAAGCTTGCAATGATAAATCCTTTTAACTCATTTTTTATTGTCATCTTGATTGTTTTATTAAATAGACTTTATATTAAATGGGAATATATTTGAATATAAAGTCCGAAAGTATTTATTTTTTGATAAAAGTGATATGGGCGGGGATGTTCCCGCATCGTACGTCCCATTTCTTTTTTCCGTCCGGTGTAAAACAATACAATTCTCCGGAAACAACATAATTTTGGGCGTCCGTCAGATATATTTCTTCGGTTACCGGATGAACTGCCAGTCCGTAAGGCATTTTAATCTTTTTCTCCGTACCGTCTTTTATGAAATTATCGGATATTTTTTCCCCGGTGCGTAGGTCCAGCATGCCGAAAGAAATAACATTTTTTGCGGTATAATAGTTAAACTCGACTCCATAATAATAAAGGGAATCTCCTTTTAAATACATATTACTTACAGGAATATCCAATGTCTGTTTTACTTCGTCGGTTTGAGAATCAATAATGTGAAGCCGGGGGGAAACGGTTCTGTAATCGCCTCTGGAATTAACATAAATATCTCCTGTCTTGCTTACGATCGTTCGGTGAGGATTTAATCCGACCTCTATTTTCTTTATTTCCGTGAATGTTTCCAAGTCAACTACCGACACCGTACGATCGAAATCCGGTTCTTTATATCCTCCGGAATTGGGAACATACAGTTTTCCGTTGGCTATGGCAGGCTGTTCGGGTTGATAACCTACCACTACTCTTCGGGTCACGGTAAAGTCGGCGGTATCGATTTCGGCAATTATTCCCAAAGGGACATTCGGGTCGCTCGACACCGGTCCCGCAAAAGAACTGACATAGGCTTTTCCTTCATGAAAAGTGATGTAACGGCAATTGGGGATATTAACGGCAGTGATATGTCGGGTGGTCTTGGCATCCATTACCTCTATCAAATTGGAACCGTTGATTACGGCATACAGTTTACTTCCATAGACTTTCAGATCATTTCCTACATCGCCCAGTTCTTTTATTACCTCGGGATTTCGTTCCGAATAAATATCCCGGTAATAAATCCCGGTATGATATTCGAAATAATCCAGTGAAGCCAGGTTCATTCCCATATTACCTTCATTGAGCAGATAAAAACCCGAAAAATGAGGATCTTCAACCGGCTCTGCAGTGGGCTCTT
>DAIQOU010000711.1:0-2352 GCA_036787725.1 Bacteroidales bacterium | reverse complement strand
CTCTTTTTTCTGTTGGGTACATCCGATAATGAACATACCTAACAAAGCCGTAATAAAAATATTAATACCTTTCATTTGTTTGATTAAATAAATTAAAAAATATATTAGTTGGAAATTAATAAGTTATTTTGACGAAAACACCATCCGGATCATTATTGAATCTGAGAAGAACGGTATGACTTTCTTTTTCCCACTCCCAAGAACCAGCTGAAATATTATTTCCTGTCGAATCCGATAATATACACTCTTTCGGCTCCCGAGGCAAAAGAATGCGCATAACATTGGCAGTCTCTATCGGGCTTTTAGCAACAAATGAATAAGATCCTTTTTCTCGATTTTCATCATATACTCGTGCTCCCGTAGCCAATACTTGGGGATTTTTTCGGTCTTTGACTTGTTGAATATTGAAAAGCATCGATTGATTTCCCGGTTGTACGGATTTACTTGAAATAACCGGCAATTGGGGATCAAACAAATCAATGAATAATCCTTTTATAGTAAACGGATCATTACTCACGCTTTCGTCCAATACTGAGATCAACTCATAATTACCGCGAGTAAGATGAAAACTGTTTTTAAATTGCAAAATACCGGCTTTAGCCGTATTTTCGTACAGATTTTTTACCACCTCTATTAATTTATTCGCACCACCTTCATTCAATACATATTCTTTAGGATCGTGACGAAGAATATAGACCGTTCCTTGTCCCACTTTATATTCCCCTTCCTGAGGAGCTGCTTCAAGACCCAATTTTTCAAATAAATGCGCAGAAGCAGTCGGATAGTGCATTCCATCCAAATTCCACCATTCTCTTACCGATTGGAACGGATCGTTATCTTGTCCGCTATATACCAGAATTCCACCCTTATTCACCCAGTCGGCCAAATAATCATGAGCTTCTTTCTCAAGGGGTTTCATATTGGAATAAGTCATCAACAATATCTTAGTATTTTTCAGTGTAGCGGGATAAGACAGATTTTCAATATGTGCTATATTTACCGGAATACCCCGTTTAAGAAACGGCAGGACATGTCCGTAAAAATTGGAAAGTTGCGGATCATCATACCCATCATGAGTAGGAAACCGTTGAAACATTAAGGAATTACCCATAAGAGCGCTTATTCCGTTCGATCCGGTGACTTTATTATCGGAAAGAGGCATTGTATTCAGGGCATTAATCATTACATGCATTTGAGTTGCATAGTCTTTCGGTATACGAGCTTTTTCTTCACTGCCTGCCGATACACTGTAAAGTCCTTCATATATTCTTTCGGGCCAAGGCATGATTTCATAATCGGATATACCGGGATAAAGTAATTGAGCCGTAAAAGTAGCCTGGTAATTTCGTCTGTAATCTTCCCAATCACGTGGCCAATCTTCAATGGGATCTGTAAGAAAGAACATTTTGCGTCCCGTGGGAGCAGTCATCGATTCCATACTTCCATATTCAAGAAACGCAGTCTCAAACACCCGTTCTTTATAAACCCCGTTATAATAATTGGGTTCTCGGGAAGTTCCGGTCCATACCTGTGCAATATATCCGTCTACACAAGGAAGAGAAGCCAAACTTGCTTCCGGGCTTACAATCTGCCATTGAGAATAATTAACCAACGAATGAGTAGGAACATAGCAACGAACATCCATTCCTTTAGACTTTCCGTATTCTTTGGCATAAGTAAATACATCCTCTAGCGCCCGATAGTAAAGTTCGTATTTCAATTTGCTTGAGAGCCAAGTATTTTCGGGACTTTCATGTTGCGGTCGCCAAGGAAATCCGTAATAAGCTTCCCATTCTTTTTTGAAAGCCTCGCTATATCCCGCACGAGCCCAGAATTCGGGTTCTTCCATATAAATAGCATCTATTCCGGCATCTATTACTCGTTTAACGTGCTTCTCTTTCAAGTAAGTAAGAAAGTTTTTGGAAGGGATGAGGTAAGGCACTAATCTTCCGTGCCATATGGTATCTCCTTTTTGAGTGACCTGTCCTTCATCCAGGTGCCATTGACCGTCCCATTCGCCGGTAAAATAATCCTGGTATTCTCCCCAAGCAATCCCTGTCATAAAATGAGTTTTATATCCCCGTTCCTGCCAGCTTCTGACCCTCTCTTCAAACGGTATTCGGCGAGATTTATCACTTGGATTCCCCCCTACCCCATATATAATGGCTACATCGCCTCGATTATCAATAGTAGGGCGCCATTCCCGAGATGTTTGGAATACCGTTTTTTCACCGTCGTTGACAAGAATATTATTATCGGAAGAATTAGCTAGCGACTTTTGTTTACAACTGATTACGCTAATTAAAAAGAAGATTGTAAGTGGAAGTAATTTTAATTTGTAATTCATAATTT
>DAIQOU010000710.1:0-2353 GCA_036787725.1 Bacteroidales bacterium | reverse complement strand
AAATCCATTTCTAAGGTACCCGAAGCTGTGTTAATAAATCCGATGCATCAGGTTTAACAACAAATAGGGAGCCTTTTTATTGTAAAAAATTATCCGCAAACAATAAAAGGTTATTCTCGGCTATTATTCTTCCCGAACCGCCTTTTTATAATTCCGGATCAACGCCTCGGTACGAAAATCAGCTCCCGCTTTGGTTAAATGATAAGGAGTATCATAGATCATTTTTTCGGGAATGGAGTAATCGGAGGGCGATCCCAATAGATGAAATCCCTGTTTTTCATATTCGTCTTCTATTTGTATCACCCGTTCATTATGCAAATAAGTATCCAATAAACCGGGATAAGAAACATACACCCGAGCCCGTTTTTTTTCCATTCTTTGAATAAAATCAGCCATATATTGCATTATTTTGGAATTATAAGGTCCGGCAGCATCAAAAGGAGAAATGTGTTCCGGTTTGGGTAAGTCCCAATGGATCACGGCATCTCCATACGTATTGTAAGCATATTTGGTATAAATCGGATCCAAAGATGCGAAAGAGTAAAAATAACTTGTTACCCTTAGTTTAGATCGAATGTATTTAGGTATGTATTTAAGGGCGTTGATCCACTGGTCCAAACTTAATTTCCCGGCATTAGACAACGAAACATCAAAAACCATACGCATCGCTTCTTCCCGGCCGTAACCGTATCTCGCATAAAACTGATGGTATTCGGGAATTATAACCACCACATCTCCTTCCCGGATAAACGGTTCTGCATTGTCCAACATAAACTTCAGCCCCACCGCAGCGTGAAAACCGGTATTAATCGGATTCATATGTAAGGAATCTTTTATCAATCGGCTGTTGATTCCCATACCCACATTCGATCCTCCCAAAAGTATAAACCGGGGAGGAGAGGTATACTCCATCAATGAATCTTTTTCAAATGAAGAAAATAACAAGGATTCTTTGGCCCGGGGAGTAGCAGGCAAAAAAATAATAAAGATGCCGGCTAAAACAACCACTAAAAAGAAAGAAATTATATTGATAAGAAATTTTTTCATCTCATTACAAATTACCGGGAAAACCTAAAATTGAAAATAAATAAACTCCAAACTCCCCTCTTCACGCATATTGGAAACAATAATTCCGATCAGCAATAAATAAAACAACCAACGAGCCGCTTTAGGCCAATGATTACCCAGTTTCTCCAAACCGAAATTGTTTTTTCGGGCAAACCATTCCACAATAAACAGAAACAAAATTTCTACAAAAATTAATTTATGAAAGGTATATTCAGGCCAAGAAAAGAAAGACCGGTCAAAAATATGAACTATATATTCAAAGGCATTCGGTAATGTCTCGGAACGAAAAACAATCCATGCAAACACCGTTAATAAAAAGGTTAATGCCATTTGGAAGAATTCTTTTCCGGACGGAAACATACGATTTTCGGCTACGGTATTCAATGACTTCCGATTGCTTCTTCTGATCATCGAAGGCATCATGTAGAAAGCATTCAAAGCTCCCCAAACGACAAATGTCCAATTGGCACCATGCCAAAAACCGCTGACTACGAATATAATAAATGTATTACGTATACGCATCCAAGTACCGCCGCGACTGCCTCCCAACGGAATATATAAATAATCTTTGAACCAAGAAGACAAAGAGATATGCCAACGTCTCCAGAATTCGGCAATGTCTCGGGAAAAATAAGGATAATTGAAATTCTTCAACAGATTGATACCGAAAAGTTTGGAAACTCCAATGGCAATATCGGAATAACCGGAAAAATCACAATAAATCTGAATCGTAAAGAAAAAAGCTCCCAAAAACAGAGTGGATCCGGAAGCTTCCCCGTAATTGTCAAAAATAAGATTGGCCGGACCGGCGCAAAAATCAGCGATGGCCATCTTCTTAAACAGCCCCCACAGGATTTGTTTCATTCCCGAAACGGCTTGCGAATAATCAAACCTGCGTTTTTCTTTCAGTTGGGGTAATAAGTGATGAGCCCGTTCGATAGGACCGGCAACCAACAATGGAAAATAGCTGACAAACAAAGAATAATCAATGAGGCTACGGGTTGATTTTATTTTATCTTTGTAAATATCGATAATGTACGACATCCCGTGAAAAGTATAAAACGAAATCCCTACGGGAAGTATTATATAAAGGCTGTGTAAACTTTGACGAATACCGAAAGAGGAAAGCAATTCATTAAAAGAATCAATGAAAAAGTTATAATATTTGAAAAAACCGAGTAATCCGATATTAATAACTAAGGCAATTATCAAAAATAATTTTTTATTCTTCCGGGAAGATTCGATTCGTATTCCCATAAAATAATTAATTAAAATGGAAAAAGCC
>DAIQOU010000709.1:0-2353 GCA_036787725.1 Bacteroidales bacterium | reverse complement strand
CCCGACCGGTTTATTATTGGCACTGTTTATTCTCTCCTGCTTAAGCGGCTGCAACCGGGGAGAGAAGAATAATACGGAATTTACGGAAATAAAACAAGTAAAGATAGAAGATTCCTTCTGGAGTCCGAAGTTCAAACAATGGAGCACAACCACTGCCAATGATGTGCTTAATAAATTTGAAGGAAAGCACCGCGAAAATCCGGAAGAACAATACAAAAATAATTCTTTTGTAAACTTTGATGATATAGCGGAAGGAAAAAAAGGAACCGGACATCACGCCGGGTTACCCTGGTTCGACGGGCTCATTTACGAGACCATCCGGGGACTGGCCGATTTATTGGCATTGAACCCGGATAAAAATCTGGAAGCCAGGATCGACGGTTATATAGATCGTATATACGCAGCGCAGCAAGCGGATCCGAACGGATACATCAATACTTATACAGACTTAATCGAACCGGATCATCGCTGGGGAGACAACGGCGGTTTTTTGAGATGGCAACACGATGTATATAATGCCGGCATGCTGGTGGAAGCCGGAATACACTACTACCAAGCTACGAGGAAAACAAAGTTATTGGAAGTAGCCGCAAAATATGCGAATCACATGTGCAATCTCATGGGCCCCGAACCGAAAAGAAACATCGTCCCTTCTCATTCGGGACCGGAAGAACCCATGATCAAATTATATTGGTTATTTAAGAACAATCCCGAACTGAAAAACACCATGAATGTTCCCGTAAACGAAGATGCATATTGGAAGTTAGCTGAGTTCTGGATCGAAAACAGAGGAAACCATTGCGGTTATCCGCTCTGGTTAACTTGGGGAAATTCGGAAGCCGAAAAATGGATAAAAGAAGTAAAATACAATGATCCCGAATTTGGTTCGCATTCCCGGCCCACCTGGGGAGATTATGCTCAGGATTCCATTTCCGTTTTTGAACAAAAAACGATAGAAGGCCACGCCGTACGCGCTACTTTATTGGCAACGGGCATTGCAACGGCAGCGTTGGAAAACCAATCCCCAAAATACATACAAGCAGCAACGGCTCTATGGGATAATATGGCCGGGAAACGCATGTTTGTGACCGGAGGAGTGGGTGCTATTCATCACGATGAAAAATTCGGTCCGGACTACTTTCTTCCAACCGATGCTTACCTGGAAACATGTGCTGCCGTAGGCGCCGGATTCTTTAGTCAACGCATGAATGAACTGACTAAAGACGGAAAATACATGGATGAGTTGGAACGCTCATTATATAACAATATTCTTACGGGAATATCTCTTTCGGGAGACCAATATACTTACCAAAATCCCCTGAATGCGCATAATCATTCCCGATGGGAATGGCATTCATGTCCTTGCTGTCCTCCGATGTTTTTAAAGATCGTATCTGCCGTTCCCGATTATATTTACGCAACAGAATCCGATAAGGTATATGTTAATCTGTTCATCGGAAGTAAATCGGAAATAAAAACAAGCGATAACAGTACCGTCCGACTTTCCCAAGAAACAAATTATCCGTGGGAAGGCCGCATCCTTGTAAATATAGACCCTGAAAAAGAAAGCCTGTTTTCGGTTAAATTAAGGATCCCGGGATGGGCGCAAGGAATAGAAAATCCTTACCGGCTCTATAATTCCAATCTGAAATCCCCGATTACGTTAACAATAAACGGTAATCCGGAAGAAATAAACATTCAAAACGGTTATACCGAAATAAGAAGAAATTGGAAAAAGGGAGACAGGATAGAATTAAATCTTCCCATGCAACCCCGAATAATAACCGCCAATGAACAAGTCAAAGACTTGCAAAACAGAATAACGATTGCTTCCGGCCCCATCATTTACTGCTTGGAGGAGGTAGATAATCCGGAGTTGGAAGATATAAAATTAGATACCTCTTCTCCATTTACTCTAATTCACAAAAAAGAATTGTTGAATGGTGTAAATGTGATAGAAGGCATGGCTTCGGGCAATAAATCTCAATCCCTGTCTTTTATGGCTATTCCTTATTATGCAGTGGGTAACAGGCAACAAGGAGCCGGCTACAAAGTATGGTTATCCCAACAGTAAATTTTAATTAATCCTATCATAGAGAGCGTCTCAAAATTCCTAACCTCTCCGGAAAATACCCGGCCTTTTGGGACACCCTCTATGAATATCCAAGAAGAGGCAGAAACTCGAATTACGAGTTTCCCGGGAGGGTTTTGCCCCAATTTTATCAATTACTTACTGAATATCCCATCAAAAAAAATGCTTATGAAAAAAAGAAAGTCTTCGAATTAACAATCATTACCCAAGCTTCGGCTTACTAAAATCATCGAGAATCATGGAAAAGCTTAGTAAAAAATC
>DAIQOU010000708.1:0-2362 GCA_036787725.1 Bacteroidales bacterium | reverse complement strand
ATAAATTCTTTTTTTTGAATAATAAAAGAATTCTTTTGTTATTTTTGTAATAAGTATATTATATAGAGGATTGACTCTCTTTTTTGAATTTCAGATGTGGTACTTCTTAGCGGTTGGATTAAAGTGGACAGAGTGGTTGGAGAAATATTTGCTTCCGTGTCCCAGTAAACAGTTATTTTCTTTTGATTGTCCCGGATGCGGAATGCAACGAAGTTTAATAGCTTTATTGAACGGAGATATTGAGAAGAGTCTTCAGTTGTATCCCGCTACGATATTTATGGTGTTTTTGGTGTCTTTTACCTTATTGCATTTGAAATTCGATTATAAATATGGTCCTCTTATTATTAAATGGACTCAAATAGGTTGTGCTATAATTATTCTTATTTCATATATTTATAAAGTAATAACTAATAAAATTTTTTGAATATGGAAAATCTTGACCCTCAAAATCCCGAATTTCAAAATTCAAATTTTGGTACTCAGCCGGGAATGAAAGGACCCTTACCTAATGCAGGAGTTGTTTTGGCATTGGGTATTATTTCGATTGTAGGTTGTTGTTGTTATGGACTTCCCGGGATTGTTTGCGGGATAATCGCGTTGATAATGGCTAAAAAGGCGGAAGAACTTTATAATTCCAATCCGGAGGCTTATACGGAAAGTTCTTTCAGTAATGTAAAAACAGGGCGTATTTGCGCTATTGTAGGATTGATTTTGTCTGCCTTATATTTCATTATGATGATTATTATGATGTTGATATATGGAATGGCCGCTTTGTCTAATCCTCAGCAAATACTGGATATGTATAATTAATTAGTTATATATAATAATATTAGGATCATCCTCATTTGAGATTAATCTCCTCAAATGAGGATGACTGTTTTTTAAACAATAAAATCAATTTCCGTTGACTCTCAAGATCATAATTCCTGTGTTTTTTTTCATTCTTTTGCAGTATTCATGAATGGAGACAGGATTTATGATTACCTTTTTCTCATTCGATGAAGCGTGAATAAAGGTTAAGATGCCATCCTTGCGATAAGCAATGCCCATATGAGACACATCAAGGCCTTCAATGGAGGTTGTGAAGCAAATAATATCTCCATCTTTAATAAACGATTCTTTTGACTTAATTTGAGCTTTTGGGAGGTAATAACGATTCCCTGCATCGTTTATTTGTTGTTCGATTTTTTTTATGGAATCAATCCGTTCCGGATGTTCTTTTAGCCGGTTATAAAGAGCTGCATGATCGGACATGAAAGAGAGTTTTATGAGGTACTTGATTCCTCCTGTTTTTTGTGTTATATCCGTTAAAATACCTTTTTCTTCGTTATCGGAAATCCATTCGGAGATATAGTGCAACCGGGAAGTATAACCGTTTATAATTCCTTTTCTGTAACGAATGGATTGAAGCTCATTACAATAGGACGTAAAATCAAACTCTTTTTTGTTTAATGTTCGACTCAATGCCATACAGGTTTCAACTAAAGTGGTACAGTCCAGTTCTTTGAAGTTGACAACGAGTTTTTCTTCCTGATTGACTTCCAAAGTGCCGGAAACATAAGGAGTTCCTAAAAAGTATAAAGCCGAAACAAGGAATGATTCTTCCGGTTTAGTCGGATTATAGTCTTTGGAATTCAATTCATTTACGATTTGTTGGAATTCATTTCGAATATCCTTATTAGAGGAATAAACGAGTGATAATAATAAAAAAAATATTTTGAGATTCATCTTGAATTTATATGTATTGTTTTTCTTTACGCAGTGATTTCCGGAATATATAAGCCCAGAATGTCCCGCTTAATGCTCCCGACAGATGTCCTTCCCATGATATCCCGGTATCGTTGGGAAAGATTCCCCAAACCATACTTCCATAAAATAGGCCAATAATTCCCGAAACTGTTATTAATTGCCATTTCCTGCTGAAAATACCTCCAAAGAAAAGAAAAAAAGCAAGGGCATAAATCAAAATACTGGCTCCGATATGCCATGCCGGACGTCCTATTAACCATGTAAGTATTCCTCCGGTAAGCCAAATGAGAATGTAAATGGAAAATGCTTTTTTATTGTAAAAGAAAAATAACAAAGTACTTAATATTAAAAATGGAAGTGTATTTGCAAGCAAATGCTCCCAATCGGCATGAATAAAAGGAGCTGTAATAATTCCCGGCAATCCGGCTCGTTGACGAGGATAAATACCCAAGAAATTCAGATTGATACGGGTTAAATATTCAAAACCGGAAATAATCCAGAATATAAGAACCGGAAAGGCCGAATATCGGATCGATTTTTTTGCTTGTTTTAATGAAGACTTCATTTATATCATTGATTTAAATTTAAATTTAATAAATAAAAACGGTAAATT
>DAIQOU010000184.1:0-8475 GCA_036787725.1 Bacteroidales bacterium | reverse complement strand
CTTATCTTGACCTCTTTTTTATCCGGATTGAAGCAGTGAAAGGGGGCCTGCTCTGTTTGTTGCAGGTTAGAAACCCTTGTTGCGTGAAATGCTTGTTTTTAGGGATGTTTAATTAAAGAATATTTTCTTTAATCCCTTGTGGCTTCCGGTTTAAAAAGTTAAATTTGCGGTCTGAATTTCATACATCTAAACATAATTTAAAACAAAGATTCTATGTGTTGGCTATTTAACTCTTCTATTGGCAGGAAAGTTATCATGAGTGTTTCCGGTATCTGTCTTGTCTTGTTTTTGTTATTCCACATGTCGATGAATTTAACGCTGGTTTTTTCGACCGAAATCTACGATACGATATGTAGGTTGTTGGGTGCGAATTGGTATGCGATCATCGCGACGCTTATTTTAATGTTAGGTTTTGTGGTGCACATTGCCTATGGAGTAATCCTTACTTTGCAAAACAGGAAAGCAAGAGGTGGGGATAAATATGCATCATCCAATAAAACAAAGGCGGAGTGGTCGAGTAAAAACATGTTTGTACTCGGGCTTATTGTTTTACTTGGATTATTGCTTCACATGTACCATTTTTGGTATAAAATGCAATTTGCGGAACTTTTCCATCTGCCGGGAGCCATTTCGGAAGGCTCGGGACTGGTTATTGCGTTGTTTTCTCAACCGATCTATACCGTCATTTATCTTGTTTGGTTGATTGTTATCTGGTTTCACCTCACACATGGAATTTGGAGTGCGTTTCACACCATCGGTTTAAGCAACAGAACATGGTATCCGCGATTAAAGGCGATTTCCAATATTGTTGCTACTATTCTCATGATCGGATTTGCGGTTGTTCCGGTTTTCTTTATGGTTAAATCATTGTTATGAGAACTTTGCGGAATAATGGTTTCAGTTACAACTTCAATTAAAATTTAAGCAGATTATGACAAAAATAGATTCTAAGATTCCTCAAGGCCCGTTGGCAGAAAAATGGAACAATTATAAAGCCCATCAAAAGTTGGTAAATCCGGCTAATAAACGTCGTTTGGACATTATTGTGGTGGGGACGGGGCTGGCCGGTGCTTCGGCTGCAGCTTCATTGGGAGAACTTGGTTTTAATGTGTTGAATTTTTGTATTCAGGATTCTCCTCGTCGTGCTCACTCCATTGCAGCGCAAGGAGGTATAAATGCGGCGAAGAATTATCAAAACGATGGAGATTCGGTGTATCGTTTGTTTTACGATACCATAAAAGGAGGCGACTACCGTGCTCGGGAAGGAAATGTATATCGATTGGCCGAAGTGGCAAACAGTATTATCGATCAATGTGTGGCTCAAGGCGTTCCTTTTGCCCGTGAATACGGAGGGTTATTGGACAACCGTTCGTTTGGTGGAGCTCAGGTGTCCCGTACTTTTTATGCTAAGGGACAAACCGGACAACAATTATTGTTGGGTGCTTATTCGGCATTAAGCCGTCAGGTAAATAAAGGTACCGTTAAGTTGTATACCCGTTATGAGATGTTGGATTTGGTGATGATCGATGGCCGTGCTCGCGGAATCATCGCCCGCAATTTGGTAACGGGAAAGATTGAACGTTTTGCCGCTCATGCCGTAGTGATCGGTACGGGAGGATACGGAAATGCATTTTTCCTTTCTACCAATGCAATGGCTTCCAATGGGTCTGCTGCCATTCAAGCTTATAAAAAAGGAGCTTATTTTGCAAATCCTTGTTTTGCTCAGATACATCCGACCTGTATTCCCGTACATGGCGAATTCCAGTCTAAATTGACTTTGATGTCGGAGTCATTACGTAACGACGGACGAATTTGGGTTCCGAAGAAAAAAGAAGATGCGGAAGCTATCCGCGCGGGAAAATTGAAACCCACTCAGATTAAGGAAGAAGACCGGGATTATTATCTGGAAAGACGTTATCCTGCTTTTGGAAACTTGGTGCCTCGTGATGTTGCTTCTCGTGCTGCCAAAGAACGGTGTGATGCCGGTTTTGGAGTTAACCCTACCGGATTGGCTGTTTATCTGGATTTTTCAGATGCAATTAATCGATTGGGAATGAAAACGGTGGAAGCCCGTTATGGTAACCTGTTCCAAATGTATGAGAAGATTGTGGATGATAATCCGTATGAAACTCCGATGATGATTTTTCCTGCCATTCACTATACCATGGGAGGAATTTGGGTGGATTATGAATTGATGACTTCCATTCCCGGATTGTTTGCTATTGGGGAAGCCAATTTCTCCGATCATGGTGCAAACCGGTTAGGTGCTTCGGCCTTAATGCAAGGATTGGCTGACGGATATTTTGTATTGCCTTATACCATTCAAAACTATTTGGCTGATCAGATTCAGGTGCCGCGTTTCAGCACCGATTTGCCCGAATTTGTTGCAGCCCAGAAAGAAGTGGAAGATAAAATCAACAAACTAATGAATATTAAAGGAAAACGTTCTGTTGATTCTATCCACAAACAATTGGGTATCATTATGTGGGACAATGTAGGAATGGCTCGAACCAAAGAATCGTTAGAAAGGGCAATTAAAGAGATTAAGGAGGTTAAGAAAGAGTTTTGGACTAATTTGCGTATTCCCGGCAGTGCCGGCGACCTGAACGTGGAATTGGAAAAAGCGTTGCGTTTGTCAGACTTTATTGAAATAGGATTGTTAATGGCTTATGACGGATTGAATCGTAACGAATCTTGCGGAGGACACTTTAGAGAAGAATTTCAGACTCCGGAGGGAGAAGCCCTTCGCCGGGATGATCTGTATTCTTATGTTTCCTGTTGGAAGTATGAAGGCGAGGATGCAGCTCCCGAACTTATCAAGGAGTCGCTTGATTATGAATTCATTGTGAGACAACAAAGAAATTATAAGTCGTAAATAAGTAGGGTACGAGGATTATAATACAAAAAGTCATGGATAAAACAATAAATATAAAATTAAAAGTTTGGCGTCAAAAAGGTCCTAAAGCGAAAGGATCTTTTGAAACCTATTCACTGGATGGAATTTCAGTAGACAGTTCATTTTTGGAAATGTTGGATGTCTTGAACGAAAAACTGATTAATGATGGTAAGGAGCCGATTGTGTTTGATCACGATTGTCGGGAAGGCATTTGCGGAATGTGCAGCTTATATATTAACGGACATCCTCACGGTCCGGATGAAGATATTACTACATGTCAATTACATATGCGTAAATTTAAAGACGGAGAGACTATTACGGTGGAACCGTGGAGGTCAGCCGGATTTCCGGTGATTCGCGACTTGATGGTAGATCGTACGGCTTTTGATAAAATTATGCAGGCAGGAGGTTATGTATCTGTCAATACGGGAGGAGTTCCGGATGCCAATGCGATTCCAATACCCAAACCTAAGGCAGACGAAGCGATGGATGCTGCTTCTTGTATCGGTTGCGGAGCTTGTGTGGCTGCTTGTAAGAATGGTTCTGCTATGTTGTTTGTTTCTGCAAAAGTAAGTCAGTTGGCCTTATTGCCTCAAGGAAGAGTAGAAGCATCCCGCCGTGCCAAAGCTATGGTAGCCAAGATGGATGAATTGGGATTTGGAAATTGTACCAATACAACTGCTTGCGAGCAGGAATGTCCGAAGAATGTGTCAATCAGTAATATTGCTCGATTGAATCGTGAATTTATAACTGCTAAGTTTAAAGACTGATTCAGATGACTTGAAAATAGAAAGGTTTATAAAGTTTCTGCTTTATAAACCTTTTTTGTTAAGAAAAACGGATATGAGGAAATTAAAGATAACCGAATTGAACCGTATTTCCCGGGAACAATTCAAGGTAGAAACAAAAACGCCGTTGATAGTGATCTTGGATAATGTACGGAGTTTGTATAATGTAGGGGCCGTGTTTCGTACTTCCGATGCATTTTTGGTCCGAGCTGTTTATCTGTGCGGTATAACTGCCATTCCTCCTCATCCGGAGATTCATAAAACAGCTTTAGGTGCGGAAGATACAGTGGATTGGATATATGTAGAGAAAACCGAAGATGCGGTAGAATTGTTAAAGAAACAAGGATATACAATATTGGCTATTGAACAGGTGGAAAAAAGCCGTTCGTTGCACGAGTTGGAATTGACCGACGAGAAATATGCCATTGTATTGGGTAATGAAGTGAAAGGGGTAGGACAAGAAGTTATTAATCGTTGTGACGGTTGTATTGAAATTCCTCAGTTTGGGACAAAACACTCATTGAATGTTTCGGTTACGGGGGGAATTGTTATCTGGGAATTTTTCAAACGATTAACCGATCGGATTAACTACTGAAAATGTTCCTTATTTTTGTAAAGAGTAGCAATAAATAACAACCATATGTCAAATTATGAGCTGATAACGATAGTCGGGCCCACTGCTTCCGGAAAGACCGGTTTTGCAGCGGCCCTTGCGGCAGAGTTGGGAACCGAAATCATTAGCGGAGATTCACGCCAGGTTTATCGGGGAATGACCATCGGAACCGGAAAAGATCTGGACGAATACCGAGTGAACGGAAAAGATATTCCTTATCATTTGATCGACATCTGTGATGCGGGAGAGAAATATAATATTTTTCGATATCAGCATGATTTTCATCAAGCGTTTGCCAAAATAACCTCCAAGGGGTTGTTGCCGCTACTTTGCGGAGGAAGCGGATTATATGTTGAATCGGTATTGAAGGGATATAATCTTCGGGATGTTCCGCCGAATCCGGAATTAAGAGAACGTCTGAAAAATAAATCGTTGAAAGAACTGGAAGAAATTCTGCACACCTACAAAACGTTGCATAATAAAACAGATGTGGATTCTTCTCAACGGGCAGTGAGAGCGATTGAAATTGAAGAATATTATCGTGCTAATTCCGAATCCGAAGTGAATGAATATGCTCCTTTAAATAGTTTGATTATTGGAGTTTCCATCGAACGGGAAGAAAGGAGACGAAAAATTACTTCGCGGCTGAAAAAACGATTGCAAGAAGGGATGATTGATGAAATAAGGGGGCTGTTGGAATGGGGGATTCCGTCAGAAGATCTGATTTATTACGGATTGGAATATAAATATGTTACTTTGTATCTGATCGGAAAGATAAAGTATGAAGAGATGTTTAACCAATTGGAGATTGCCATTCATCAGTTTGCCAAACGGCAAATGACTTGGTTCAGGGGGATGGAACGGAGAGGATTTCCCATCCGTTGGGTAGATGTGTCTTTACCAATAGAGGAAAAAGTGGCTATCGCAAAAAAATACCTTGAAGAACTTTAAATAAAAGAAAGATGAAAGAAAAAGTTCCTTCCGATTGTAAGATACCGGCCAATCGGTTTGCTGATTTAATATTGGAAGTGTGTGTTATATTATTGGAATCGGGTGCGCATTGCGAGCGCATCAACCGGAATGTGCAGCGGTTGGCTATGGCAGTCAATTTCAGAGTAGATATTTTTCTTTCTTTTACGGCGGTATCGGTATCGGTCGTTGACTTGAAGGATAATGAGAACAGTTCTACCCGTAATCGACGTGTTACGCATTTAAGCGCAAACTTTCAGATCTTAACCAAGGTAAGTTTACTCACATGGAACTTTGTAGAGCACCCTCAATCTATAGAAATGTTGGAACAACAAATACAAGAAATTAAGTGTTCCGCAAAATACGCCGTTTGGCCGGTTCGTTTTTTTGTGGGAATAGCTTGCGGAAGCTTATGCTTGTTGGCCGGCGGCGGAATTATTGACGGCTTATTTGCTTTTTTTGCATCGCTATTAGGCCTTATTGTAAGGCAGGAATTCACGAAGAAAGGATTCAATGTGATGATTGCCGTGGTTTGTTCGGCTTTTGTTACTACAACGATTTCCGGATTGGATGTGTTTTTCAATGTCGGAACGTCTCCGGAGAAGGCTGTGGCTACAGCTGTCCTGTTTCTTATCCCGGGAATTCCTCTAATTAATTGTATTATAGATCTTATTGAAGGCTATATTCCCACAGCGATTGCTCGCGGGGCATTTGGCGGCTTTGTATTGTTATGTATTGCAATAGGTATGTTTTTAAGTATGCACTTGATAGGAATCAGTAAATTTTGAATGAGATGGCAGTCGATATAATCAAAGATATTGTGTTGGGCTTTTTTGTTGCTTTCGGTTTTGCCCTTATGTTTGAAACACCTCGAAAGGCCTTGATTGTGGCCGGTGTTTTGGGAGGTCTCGGACATTGTATTCGTTTTATAATGCTCAGTCTGGAATTCGGAATGGTTTCTTCTACCTTATCAGGCACTGTATTTATAGGGTTGGCCGGTATATATATGGCTCATAAAATCCATACTCCTCCGGTAGTATTTACATTACCGGCTTGTATTACCATGATTCCCGGTTTGTATGCCTATCGTACGATGTTGGGATGTTTGCGTATTTATGAAGAAGGTCCGGGGCAGGAAACACATACTTTATTGCAAGATACGGTGTATAACCTCATTTTAACAGCTTCCTTGTTACTCTGCTTGGCCGTAGGGATTTGTATTGCCACTTTATTGTTTAGAAAGAAGAGTGTGAAGAGAATAAAAAGAATAAAGGATTTGGGTTCCAATGCTTGTTGAGCCATTTAAAAGGTGCGTTGAATCCCGATAATGCCTCCTATATGAATTTGCTTGAAAGATTTGTCCGTGTATTTATTCCACCAGTGCCAAGAAGGAAGCATTTTTTTATTTGTTTTTTGGTGAGTATACATGTAATTAATGGAAGGGCCTGCAAATAATTCTAACTTATCCGAAAGTTTATAAGCCGGAAGCAGGCGCCAACTGAATTTGGTTGCTGCTTTGAATTGGTGGTCGCTTTTATCTTTATCATCTTGCATTCGCATATCGGGAATAGAATACAATGAACCTATTAATTCGGTATCTATACTGAATTTATTCAATTGATAAAGCCGGGTGCCGATTCCGCCTTCGATTACCATGTGTTTGCCGGATATAAAATTATATCCCATCCCTACAATGCCGTACAGGCAGCTCCCCGATCGAAATTCTGCAATTATACTGCCGGTTTCATCTATACCGACACCTGCTTTTTTATGTCCGTCTTCTATCAGGTTGATTAATCCGATGGGATATTTATTGCTTTTTGCTTCGTTAATAATTCCGATTTGAAATGCAGAGGCTGTTCCCCGGTCATTGAATATTCCGATCTGAACCCCTTTTCCGTTTTTAGCTATATTTCCCATTCCTATTTGTACGCCAGAGAGGGTGAAAGCACCATTCATAAAACCGAGTTGGGCTCCGGATACTTTTTGTTGAACACCGTTCAACAGTCCGATTTGTATCCCCGATAAAGTGTTAACATTATTACCCGCTGCGATCAGTACACCTTCGTAGTTAGAATAAAGGTTCATTAAACCGGCTATAGATAGTCCTTTTCCGGTTCCTCCCGAATAATGATTAAAGTCAAAATCCCAGTAACTGCCGGATTCCGGTTTACCCGCCCGGTTTACCAGTCCTGCGATCTGAAGTCCATAAGCGTTGTTTTCAGCAATATTGACTAATCCTGCGCTTGAAAAACCATACGAGTTTTTGGAACGTCCCCAAAGTAAATGAAGAGAGAAGTTGCTTGTATATTCGGACGCTTTTTTACCGTTGGTACTGATTGGGGAAAATAATCCCAAATGAAAAAATCTTCGTAAAGAATCCTCTTGGGCATGCGAAACTTCCAATAACAGGAAGAGCAGTAGGAATACCGGGGATAATCTTTTCATAAAAATACATTGGAATAAAAATCAGAATTCTGCCAATAATTTGAAGTTAAGTTGTCGCCCTGTCAGACGATTGGGAATTGCATATTGTTGTCCGTTGGTATTATCCGAAATCCAAGAATAGGAATTATCGTTTTTAATGTCAAACAAATTAAAAGCATCTATCCCCAGCCATATATTTTTGAAACTGCTCAAGAATGAGTTTTCTCGGGAATCTTTCTTTCCATACAATAGATAAGCCATTCCGACATCTACCCGACGATAGTCTTTTCCTCTCCAAGAATTTTCGTAATCGTGTCCGGGGGAGCTGAATGGTAATCCCGAAGACCAGGTAAGACGGAGATTAACCGTTAGCCGTTCATTATTGGGAAAGTAATCATTAAAAAATAATGATATTTTATACGGTTGATCGGTGGGTAGAGGTACTTGTTCTCCATTGACCTTTTGACGCGCTCGCATCAGAGAAACATTTAACCAAGAGTCAATACCCGGTACAAAAGCTCCAAAGAGTTTTAAGTCAATCCCGGCAGCATACCCGTCAGATATATTTTCCCCGGCATATCTTATTCGTACATTATTGACCGAATAAGGAATTAAATCATCTATTTTTTTATAATATAATTCTGTACTGAATTTAAAAGGACGATTGTCCATTTGGAAAGTATAGTCTCCTCCCAAAACAAAGTGGAGCGAACGTTGGGATTTTATATTTTCATTTAATTCAATAAAAGAATTTCCCTGCTCGTCCTCTATTATTTTGCGAT
>DAIQOU010000707.1:0-2364 GCA_036787725.1 Bacteroidales bacterium | reverse complement strand
GAGTTTACCCATGCTGGCACATTTATGTCTAAACCTTGTACTTATGGCTTCTGTGTAATTGAAATCAGACTATTAAAATATAAATTATGTATTACAGTAATGGAAATTATGAAGCTTTTGCCCGGCCGCAAAAGCCCGAGAACATAGAACAAAAGTCGGCTTATCTGGTGGGTGCGGGATTGGCATCCATGGCAGCAGCGGTATTTTTAATTCGAGATGCTCAGATGAAGGGAGAAAATATTCATATCTTTGAAGAGTTGCCTTTGCCCGGCGGAAGTTTGGACGGTATTTTACAACCGGAAAGAGGATTTATTATCCGGGGCGGTCGTGAAATGGAAAACCATTTTGAATGTCTTTGGGATCTGTTCCGTTCGGTACCTTCTTTGGAAGTGGAAGGAGCCTCGGTGTTGGATGAGTTTTATCACTTGAACAAAAAGGATCCTAACTTTTCCAAGTGTCGCGCTACTGTAGACCGCGGGAAAAGCGCCCAAACGGGAGATAAGTTTACGCTCACCGATAAAGCAGCACAAGAAATCGTGGAATTATACCTTACTTCAGAAGAAAAGTTGAATAACAAACGGATCGATGAGGTTTTTTCTCAAGACTTTTTTAATTCCAACTTTTGGATGTATTGGCGTACCATGTTCGCTTTTGAATCGTGGCACAGTGCTATGGAGATGCGACGTTATATTATGCGTTTTATCCACCATATCGGTGGATTACCCGATTTGTCGGCACTCAAGTTTACTAAATACAATCAATACGAATCGCTGGTATTGCCGTTGGTGAAATACCTCGAGTCGCAAGGAGTTCATTTTATATATGAAACCCAAGTAAAGAATGTGGTGGTGGACTCCAATCCTCATAAGAAAACGGCACGCAAGATCATGTACGAAGAAAAGGGAGAAGAAAAGGAAATCGACCTTACAGAAAACGATCTGGTGTTTGTGACCAACGGAAGTATTACGGAAAGTTCCACGTATGGAGATCAAGATAATCCCGCCGTTATGAATTCTTCTCCGGGTGGCAGTTGGTCTTTGTGGAAGCGGTTGGCTGCACAAGATCCTTTATTTGGCAATCCCGAAAAGTTTTGCGGAGACATTTCAAAAACCAATTTCGTTTCGGCAACACTCACCACATTGGACGACAAGATTCCTCCTTATATTGAGAAGATCTGCCTGCGGGATCCTTTTGCCGGTAAGGTAGTGACCGGAGGTATTGTTACCGTCAAGGATTCGAATTGGCTACTCAGTTGGACATTAAACCGGCAACCGCATTTTAAAAGCCAACCGAAAGATCAATTGGTCGTTTGGATTTACGGTTTGTTCCCCGAAAAAACAGGAAACTTTATTAAGAAGCCGATGAAAGACTGTTCCGGGATTGAACTGGCTCAAGAATGGTTGTATCATTTGGGCGTACCTGAAGCGGAGATCAAAGAAATGGCAGAAAATTCAGCCAATACCATTCCTTGCATGATGCCGTATGTGATGTCTTATTTTATGCCTCGGGCATTGGGCGATCGTCCGGCAGTAGTACCGCAAGGATCGGTGAATCTTGCTTTTATCGGAAACTTTGCCGAAACGGAGAGAGATACGGTATTTACAACCGAATATTCTGTTCGTACCGCAATGGAAGCGGTTTATACATTATTGCATGTTGATCGCGGGGTTCCGGAAGTATTTGCTTCTGCCTTCGATATACGAACGTTATTCCAATCTTCTTCCCGCCTATTGGACGGACGTAAGATTTATGATATAAAGATGCCTTTTCTTATCAAATACTTAGAGAAGAAAGGAATAGAAAAATCCAAAGGAACGATGATTTATGATATGTTGCTTGAGTCGGGTTTGATATAAGAACGTCCGAAAATCATTGGAAAGGGAGGGAACCGGCCGGAAGGTCGGTTCTTTCTTTTTAAAGGAGGGCGTGTCAAAATGTCAATAGTTCTTTGAATGAATTACGGATTGTAAGTTTTGTCCGGGAGAAAGCGCGAAAGGGCGATGGGAAGGAAGAAAACCCTGTCGGGGTAATTACTTACAATTCGTAATCCAACCGGGAAATACCCAAACTTTTGACACATTCCGGATTATGAACCGGAATTAATTGCCCCGAATAGGGGTAACATGTGCATAACCCCGGGTGAGCGAAGCGTAACCCGGGGAAGAAACTCTCCTCCATCTCCGAACCCCGAAGCAGGTTCAACCTCTAACGGGGGTTGGGGGTAAGGTATATCGCCTGCCGTTGACACACCCTCCCGGAAGGAATACGGATAAATAAAATTAAAAAAACAGTTCACTGCTGACATACAGGTGTCACTGTCCCCACTTATTTTTACAACGAATTATTAATTATAAAGTAATATTA
>DAIQOU010000183.1:0-8554 GCA_036787725.1 Bacteroidales bacterium | reverse complement strand
GATTCCAAGCAACAATTAAAAATAATAGAAAGGGTGTGTCAAAACTAACATATTGGCTCGCCCTTTTTCTATTTGCAATTGTTCATTAAAATTACATCAAACTACTCATTTATTGTCGATTATCTTAGCAATAAGATTTTGAGCGTTTTTAATCTCAACACATGACGTTTTTCTACTGTTCCGGGTTTCATCCGAACCACCGGATGCTCCTTTCTCCATTTTGCATATCTTTTACATTAAAAGCTAAGAATGTAAAATTCATTGCAACTTCGTTGTTTTCAACATTCCTTCGCCAAACAGGGGATAAAGTCCAATTTTTCCATAGCCGGTAAGCCCAATGGAATAGGTGTGTCGCGAGGAAGAGATTTTCCGATCTTGCAGCAGAGTAAACATTGTTCCATATAGGTGTAGAGATTACCTTGGTATCATCTGCAGGTGCTACGACAAAACTTCTTGTATAATTTTTGATGACTGAAATTAATAAGACTTCGGGATATAATAAAGACCGAGCTTGCGAAGGTTCAGTCTTTGGGCGTGACAAAAAAGAGGGTATATCACAATGTGACTTCACCCTCTCTTTATTCGAATGTCTATCTGAGAACAAATCGAATATTCAATTCTCGGAGACTTAATCTCTATTTTGAGACAAACTCCCTCTTTTCATTCAATTCGATTTCCTTTTATTTTTTCGTTGCCTTCTCTGCTTCTATGGTTTTCAAAATATTCTCTCCGATACCAATCCTGTATCCCTGTGAAGAGAACAAAATACCTCCGTTAGAAGACAGGTATACAGTCAACGGGAAGTTATTGGTAAAATCAATTTGCAAGGCTCCGGCAACAGCATTTAAGAATATCCTGCTGTTGTCCACACTCCACACAGCCTGCCCCGGTAAATCTTTAAACACTGAAGCATCAAAAGCACTGCTCCATTTATCATCCGGAATAGCAAAGAGAACTCCTCCCCCCCACTCTTCCAATGCTTTTTGTACCATAGGTAAATCCTGAAGAATATGTTTGGTCGGTTCTTTATCCGGATCGGCGAAACAAACAATAATTCCTTTTCCTTTAGACAACTCTTTCAGCGAACAATCCTTTCCGTCCGTTAAAGTAACCCTTGTATTCATATCCACAATACCTTGCACTTGGATCCGTCCTTCCACTTCAGGTAATTTAATCTCCAATTTCTTCGTATCTTTTTCACCAATATTCAAATATTGAGTATGAATCGTAACGGAACCGTCATTAGCGCGGCTCCCAATCATTAAACGATAATAACCCGCATCTACGGTCACCTTGCCGGGAAGTTCTTTTAACAAATTATCTCCCCGGAAACGAAGCGTAACGAAATCACCGTTCTCATACCGCGCAATTGAATAGTGAGTGGAATAAGCCGGCTTAACAATATTTTCCTTAACATTGGCAAAAAGAATCGATCCCTTAGGGGGAGAAATCGCTTCCGGCTCAAAATTAACATCATGCCATTGTCCCGATTCAATATATTGAGGACGATTGGTAACCGGATCTATCCTTGAAGGAATTCCCATACTGCGGCACAAAGCAACAAATAATATATCCCGAGATCCTTTATCCGCCAGTTTCAATTCATATACTCCACGAGGGGAAATCGGACATTTGTAATAATTTCCCTCATCAATAATAATATTTTCTTTTACATAAGAAATGACTTCATTGACATCGGCTTGCGCTTTCGAAACAAAATCAGCAGGCAACTTTTCCTGAAAATAAGTTCTCCATGGACGAATCAACTCTAAAGCAATCCGCGGAGAATATATATTTTTCACAATTAAGTCTTCGGAAATCCCTTGCAGAACTCCCAATTTATCTCCGTTTTCTAAATGGTCGGACAAATAATCGGCCGGAGTATCCCTCAGGTCTTTTTCTCTCAACGACTCCAAGAAAGCAAACAAGTGGGGATTATCTTTCAACCGACTCATAAAGTCGGATATTTCTTTCCAATTTCCTTGTGCCTTATTCAAATAATCCCATGATTTAGCCGGATCGAGTTTATTTTCCGAAGCAAAAGCATGTGCTTGCTTTTCACTCATAAACGTAGCCATATAAGCATTCCGGATAGAATCTTCGCGTGCCAGCCGGATGGCATTTTCGGCAATTTTTCCGGGATCCAACTCTTTTATCGATTGTTCAACAGGAGGTTCAATTATAATCGTCTCTTCATATTCGGAACCGGGTTTACGGTTCAATGTAATCACTAATTCTTCTTTATTTTCGGGAGAAGATTTCTCATATCCATACATACCATCCTTGCTTGCCCATATCAACAAATCTCCTTTACCCGAAACGATAGAAACTTTTCCTTGTAAATCGGAGAACGCTGTAGTAATGGGATAAAATTCTGCATAATTATAAACGTTAAACTTTACTTCCGCTCCTTTCACCGGATTCCCCTGTTCGTCTGTTACTTTAACATATACATAACGAGTATCGGTATAATTACCCAATAAATTAATGATGGAATACAGATCGGTCTGAAGATTTTTCTCTTCCGGACCGTTATAAAGTCCAAAAACGTTGGTATGAACCATCATGGCTCGTTTTGCCGGACCGGTAAACCAAGCTACATTCAGTTCCGGTTCCGGTTCGCAGGCTCCCATATAGTACCATTTCCCGTTAATCCACACTTCTACCCAAGCATGATTATCATCAGTATGGGCCCATCGGGGCGTATAACATTGCCGAGCCGGGATCCCTACCGATCGCAATGCTGCCGTAGTAAAAGTGGATTCCTCTCCGCAACGTCCCCAAGAAGTACGAGCTAACGCCAAAGGAGCAGAAGTCCGCCCATCCGTTCCGCGATAGGTAACTTTTTCATGACACCAGTGGTTTACTTCCAATGCAGCCCGTTCCATACTCAATCCTTTTACCCGATCTTTCAGTTCTTCAAAAAAGACCTGGCGGGCAGTATCCAAATTTTCATTATTAACCCGGTATACCAGTACAAAATGCCTGAAAATCCCTTCCGGTATTGCTTTTCCCCAATCAAAATACTCCCGAGCCTTGAACGCTGCATTCACCTGCCCCAAGAAAAAAGATCCGTCGTAATCCGCCAGATCAGACAAGGGCATATACGCATATAAAAATTCCAATGCTTCCCGTTGTTCGGTAGTAAGGTCCTCTCTTTCAAACACAGAAAATAATTCGTCATTCCGGTTTGAAGCCAACTCTTTTCTCTTCAGAAATTGTTCATGTACCTGATCCCGATACTCCTTCTTAGTAAGGAAATGGGAATCTTCAGTCTTTTTTCCTACACAGCCTGATGATAAAAATAAAATAAAAATTCCTGCTAAAATGCAGAGAGCAGATAATCTTTTCATACTAATTGTAGTTTAGATTGCTAACACAAAGATAATTAATTTATTTTATGGAATTTTTAAGGTTAAACAAAAACCGCAAAGACGAATAAAGAATCCATCTTTGCGGTGTCTGTACTTAATTAATTATATGTTTATGTTTAAGATAAGAATCCCAATAAGATCCCGGCAGCTACAGCCGAACCGATTACACCGGCTACGTTAGGTCCCATGGCATGCATCAGCAAATAATTGGTAGGATCGTATTCCAAGCCTACGGTTTGCGAGATTCTTGCCGAGTCGGGAACCGCAGATACTCCGGAGTTACCAATCAACGGATTTATTTTATTTCCTTCTCTTAAGAAGAGATTGAAAAATTTAACAAATAAAATACCGGCCGTAGTGGCAATAATAAAGGATAAAGCTCCCAGCCCGAATATTTTTAACGAATCAAAAGTTAAGAATTGAGTGGCTTGAGTAGATGCTCCTACTGTTACTCCCAACAATATGGTTATCACATCGATCAACGGCCCGCGAGCGGTCTCTGCCAACCGACGGGTTACCCCTGATTCTTTCAACAAGTTTCCAAAAAACAACATACCCAACAATGGCAGGCCGGATGGAACCAAGAAGCAAGTCAACAATAATCCTACAATCGGGAAAATAATTTTCTCTGTTTGGCTCACCACCCGAGGAGGTTTCATCCGAATCACCCGTTCTTTCTTGGTAGTGAGCAACCTCATAATAGGCGGTTGAATCACGGGAACCAATGCCATATAGGAATAGGCGGAAATGGCAATCGCTCCCATCAAATTAGGCGCTAATTTAGATGACAAGAAAATAGCTGTTGGTCCGTCAGCCCCTCCGATAATTCCGATTGCTCCGGCTTGATTAGGCTCAAATCCCATAAAGAGAGCCAATATATAGGCTCCAAAAATACCGAATTGGGCAGCAGCCCCAATCAGCATTAATTTCGGATTAGATATCAACGCCGAAAAGTCGGTCATGGCGCCGATTCCCAAGAAGATCAGGGGCGGATACCAACCTTGCGTCACCCCCTGATAAAGAATATTCAATACCGATCCTTCTTCATAAATACCGATCTGAAGACCTACATCTTTAAATGGGATGTTACCAATCAGGATACCAAACCCGATAGGAACCAATAGCATGGGTTCAAATTCATGAGCGATCGCTAAATAAATAAATATCAATCCGACCGCTATCATTACCAAATGTCCAACCTCTAAATTGGCAAATCCGGTATAAGTTAGAAAAGTCTCGAGATTATCTGTTAAGAATGATAAAAAATTCATAATGTTATTCGATTATAACAAGTTCTGCCCCTTCCAAAACAGAATCTCCTTTATTTACTTTTATTTCCTTAATAACTCCATCTTGACTTGCATTAATGGCATTTTCCATTTTCATGGCTTCAAGAACAATCACTTTCTGGCCTTTCTTTACAGTATCTCCTACTTTACAATGAATATCCAATATTACCCCCGGTAAAGGAGATCTCAATACTCCGGCACCCGAACTGACCGGTTGAGGTTTCGCAATGGGAGTTACGGCCGCCTGTGCCGGACGTTTAATGGTTACAATCTGTTTCTTGGTGGGTTTATTCATTTCCACTCGATAAGGTGTACCGTTAACTTCCACCTCGGCAATCGTATCTTCAATGCTGTTTACAACCACTTTGTAAACATTTCCGTTAATTGTATATTTAAAACTTTTCATTGATGCTTATTTTTTGGGTAATTCTCTCAAATTATATATTTTAGAACTCCAAGGAGAGTAATTGCGAGCTACATTTTTGATTGTTAAAACGGTCGATTCGTCATCGTGCTCATTTTCCGTAACTTCATAAATGGCCATTGCAATAGCTGCAATAATATCACCGGACTCATCAGCGATATTTTGAGCTTGTTCTTTGCTGACACCGGCGGCTTTCATAACTCTTTTACGACTAAGATTAACAGCAGTTTTTCCTATAAACTTAAATACCAAATACAGAATTATCAATCCGGAAAAAACAACCGCCATAGCAGTTACAGTCATACCAATACCGATAGCATCATTTTCTTTGAAGTTCTCAATTTTTTCATTTGTATCGAGAATAACATTATTAGCACTGGGAGTTACTTTTTCATAATAAACCCACAATTTATCCCCCTTTTTATACAAAGGATTCAATTTTAATTCTTCTTCCAATCGTTTTTGAGTCCATCCGTCTTCCACCAATCCATAACTTATATCCGGTGTTTGTCCTGCAGGAACGGTTATTTCATCAATTAATGTTTTCCCATCGGAATCATATAAAGCGATATAATTTGGTTTATCGGGGTCCAATGTAAAATTCAAGTGAAAAGTTCCATGAAACGGACTGTTATCCGCCCAAAACAATACATGTTGTCGCGGCTTGATTTTTGTCAGTACATCTCCTTTGGGAATCATATACTTTGTCGGATTATCGGGATCATTAGTCAGATAACAAGCCCCAATATCTACCGTACCGGGAGAAGAATTATAAATTTCAATCCAAGGATTCTTTTTGCCGTAATCATCCAAAAAATTATCGTGATTGATTACCAATATTTCATTTAATTTGAGAGAAGTGGTTCGTTGCGCCCATATACTTAGCGTAGCCAGAAACAACAAGATCGCACTTATTCCTATTTTATGTTTCATATTTTATCATTTGATGTTAACCAAAAACACATAATTATAAAGGTAAATTATCATGTTTTTTAGGAGGATTAACTTGTTTTTTGGTAGAAAGCTGTTGAAGTGCACGAATCACACGAAAACGAGTATTCCTCGGCTCTATGACATCATCGATATAACCGTATTTAGCTGCATTGTACGGATTTGCAAATGCTTTATTATATTCTTGTTCCTTTTCGGATAAATAAGCAGCGGGATTTTCCGAATTCTTTGCTTCTTTTGCATATAATACTTCTACAGCACCGGCTCCACCCATCACTGCAATCTCGGCAGTAGGCCATGCATAATTCATATCTCCACGCAATTGCTTACAACTCATTACAATATGAGCACCACCATAGGATTTGCGTAATGTTACTGTTACTTTAGGAACAGTAGCTTCTCCATAAGCATACAGTAATTTTGCTCCATGTACAATAACTCCGCCATACTCTTGTCCGGTACCGGGAAGAAATCCGGGGACATCCACCAAAGTAATTATAGGAATATTAAAAGCATCACAAAAACGGACAAAACGAGCCGCTTTCCTAGAAGCATTTATATCCAATACCCCGGCCAATGTTTTAGGTTGATTTGCCACAAAACCAACAGAATGCCCATTCATGCGAGCAAATCCTACTATAATATTTTGAGCATAGTCTGCATGGACTTCCAAAAATTCACCATCATCAATAATGGCTCCAATCACTTCATACATATCGTATGGTTTATTGGGATGATCCGGAATGATTTCATTTAAAGAGTCTTCCAAACGATCAATCGGATCTTTTGTCTTATGGACAGGAGGCTCTTCCAAATTATTTTGAGGTAAATAACCAAGAAGACGACGAATGAGGGTCAATCCGTCTTCACCGGAATCAACAACAAAATGAGTAACCCCGGAACGAGTAGCATGAACGGTGGCTCCTCCCAATTCTTCTTGAGTAACATCTTCTCCGGTTACAGTTTTTACCACTTTAGGACCTGTAAGGAACATATAACTCATGCCTCGGGCCATAATGATGAAATCAGTCAACGCCGGCGAATAAACTGCACCTCCCGCACAAGGACCAAAAATACCGGAAATTTGCGGAACCACACCGGAAGCCAAAATATTACGTTGAAAAATTTCCGCATATCCTGCCAATGCATTAATTCCTTCTTGAATACGAGCACCTCCCGAATCATTCAATCCAATAATGGGAGCTCCCATTTTCATAGCCATATCCATTACTTTACATATTTTCAAGGCCATGGTTTCAGACAAAGAACCTCCAATCACAGTAAAATCCTGAGCAAAAATATACACCAACCGACCTTCGATTGTTCCATAGCCTGTTACAACGCCGTCACCCAAAAATTGTTTCTTCTCCATCCCGAAATTTGTACAACGATGTTGTACAAACATATCCAGTTCTTCAAAACTTCCTTCATCCAGCAACATTGCAATACGCTCCCGTGCAGTATATTTTCCTTGAGCATGTTGTTTTTCAATGGCTTTTTCCCCGCCTCCCATGCGAGCTTTATTCCTCAGCTCAATTAATTCTCTTACTTTTTCAAGTTGACTCATAAACTTTTGTTATTTATTTTTTATCACAAAATTCCGTCAGAACACTACAAGTTGATTTTGGATGAAGGAATCCTATATTCAAACCTTCAGCACCTTTTCTCGGAGCTTTATCTATCAGCTGAATTCCTTTATCTTCCGCCTCAGACAATGCAGAAGCAACATCCGGAACGGAGAATGCAATGTGATGAATACCTTCTCCCTTTTTCTCCAAAAACTTAGCAATAGGAGAATCTTCAGATGTGGGTTCCAATAACTCAATTTTTGTCTCTCCTACTTTAAAAAAAGCGGTTTTTACTTTTTGATCTGCCACAACCTCGATATTGTAGCATTTCAATCCCAAGATTCCTTCATAATAGGGCAAACTTGCATCAATACTCTTTACGGCAATTCCCAGGTGTTCAATATGAGTAATTTCCATGTAAACAATAATTTTAGGTTAAAAATATCTTCAGATTTCAACAGCTTACAAAGGTAAGCTCTTCTCATGAATAAAGAAATTTTTCCGCAAATATTTTAATCGCAACAACATGTATTTGATTATTTTATATAACCAACCTGATGGAAATATCCATTGTTTTATTTATTGGATCATGAAAAAAGGATATACAAAAAACTGGTGAATAATATTCCTAAATCGGAAATTATTCACCATGTTTTAAGTTAAGGTTCAGATAAATGCAATAGTTAAGATTGGACTATAACTAACAGATAAAAAACTTCTTACAAAATATTGAGAAGTCCATGACATATGATATTTTTATTTCATCATTTATAACACTTTACTTAAGGTATTTGTTACCTTAACGACGACAAAGATACACAATAAATGTTTATATTGATTACTATTTTTAGAATTTAGCAGTTAATCGCCCATTATCAACACCCTATAAACCAACATATTAATGCAATTAAGTTAATAATTTGGTTAACTAATAATTTTTTCGAAATA
>DAIQOU010000706.1:0-2381 GCA_036787725.1 Bacteroidales bacterium | reverse complement strand
GATGATTAACTAATTTCATCGAGAGTTCCATAGTTCCTTTAAAAATAATTTAATCCTATGAAACTTATAAAATATTTTTGTTTACTGATCGTTTTTTCAGGGATAACCGGATGCAGTGATTTTTTAGATAACGCCCCGGATGATCAATTAACACTAGAAATCGTTTTCAATGACCGGGTTCGTACCGAAGGGTGGTTGGCCAATATCTACTCCGGGATTCCGGACCCCATCTGGAGTTACATCAGAGATATCGGTTATGATACGATGTCCGATGATCTGACCCCCTCTTACCGCTGGACCGAATGGGGATGGAATCCCGTCAGATTTACCATGGGAAATTGGTATACAGATTCCGCTTGGGATTCAAACTTTTGGAATCTCTTGCCTCAACGTATTCGTCAAGCATATATCTTTATAGAGAACGTACATCCTACTAAGGATCTTTCCGAAACGGAAGTGGAAAATATGAAAAATGAAGCTCGTTTCCTGATTGCCTACTTCTATTGGATTACGACCAATGCATACGGATCGGTACCTTTTTTCGATAAAGCAGTAGAAGCAAACGTTCCTATTGAAGAGTTAATGAAAGGACAAGTTCCTTTTGACGATATGGTACAATGGATCGATGAACAACTGGTTGATGTGTCAAAAAAATTACCGGCCTCCTACCCCGAAGCAAAAATGTACGGTCGTGCTACCTCTATCATGTGCTTGGCTGTGCGTGCCAGAATGTTATTATTTGCTGCAAGCCCGTTGGTAAACGGTAATCCGGATTATATAGGATTCAAAAATCATGACGGAAAGGAAAGATTTAATTCCACTTATTCTTCCGAAAAATGGGCGAAGGCGGCTCAAGCTACCAAAGAGTTGATAGATGCCGCACATGCTGCCGGACATAAACTTTATTACGAATATAATGATGACGGTTCCATCGACCCGTTTATGTCCTATCAAAACATGATGTATAAAAGAGAGATTGATGGAAATAAAGAAATATTATTTGCCAGACCGGACGGTAATTACGAAGAAATCGATAAACATGCCACTCCTCGGGGATGTGCGGGCTTCGGAGGATTGGGAGTACCTCAATCGTTAGTCGATGCATTCTTTATGGAAAACGGATTACCTCCCATTTTAGGCTACGACGCAGATCAAAGTCCGATTATCAATACGGCTTCCAGATACTCGGAAAAAGGATTCTCTACAGCCCCGGAAATCAGAAATACAAAATGGATTGAATCACAAGGCGAAGGAAAAGTAACACTGGAAAATACATTTAATATGTATTGCCATCGCGAACCCCGATTTTACATTTCAGTATTATATAACGGAGCATGGTATCGTTCCGAGAACAGGACAACCCGTTTTATGAGTGGAGAATGGGATGGAGGACCCACGCATGATGCCCCTCAACAAGGATATCTGGTAAGGAAAAAAGTACACCCCGATACAAATTTACGGGATAAGTATTTTGCTTATCGCCCGGCAATACTTTACCGTTTGGGAGAAGCTTATTTAAACTATGCGGAAATTTTGAATGAAATCGATCCGGGGAATACCGACATATTAAAATACGTAAATCTTATTCGTGAAAGAGCCGGCATTCCCGGATATGGGAACGGTACCGGTCAACTACCCGTACCCGTCGGTCAAGATGCCATGCGGGAAGCCATTTACCGTGAACGGCGTGTTGAACTCAATAATGAAGGTATACGCTATGATGATATCCGCCGCCGCAAATGGGGACACCTGCTGGACGTGGAGGTAATGGGTATGAATTTTAACGGGTCAAAATACAGTGATGATCCTTCAGATCCCGAATCATTCTTTGTTCGCACCAAATCGTTCAAAAAAATGTACTCCAAAAAATGTTATTGGTTTCCGATCCACCAAGCAGAGATCGATAAAGACCCAACATTGGTACAAGCTCCATTCTGGGTAAGTAAATAAAAAAATCAGAAGAGTTTTTATCCGGATAAAGTCTTGTAATGATTTTATCCGGATACTTATTTAATATAAGCTCAACTGTAAGGCAAATATCCCATTTCTCTCGGTTTATAACAAGAAGATATTCTTCTCGCCTTGATGAGAATCTTTTCTCAATACAATAAGAAATGACAGATATACTCAGGTAAAAAAATGGTAATTACAGCAGACAAGAGGCTTGTAGCTTACAACCCAAATCCTTGATAAAAAAGAAAAATTAAAAGAGTTTCCTTCAGATTTGAAATATATAAATGAATTACGTAACTTCGCGTGGGGAAAAATCTATATCTTAACTTGTATGGAACAATTAAAAAAAATTCCATTTTTATTTTTTTGTATTATAGTGATGGGATGGCATCCGGATGGCGCTTATTCCCAAAACGGAGAAGATTTAA
>DAIQOU010000705.1:0-2383 GCA_036787725.1 Bacteroidales bacterium | reverse complement strand
TGCCGGGGATAGTCTAACATAAGCAGGGCTGTCGGTTCAATTATCTAAATCTCCGGAACATTTGTTATCAAATGGTCTTATTAAAGCATCCCTTGTGTCTCTGCAAATAATAAGCACACAGGGTGAACCAAAAGTTTTATATGCTTTTGGGATTTTTTTCAGGTTACGTTTTTCTTGAACGACTATAATACGCTGAGATTGTTTGTTGCATGCGGTTGGAGCTGCACGTCCTGCTTCCAATAGGTAATCAGGTTTATTTTTTTAATTATATAATGGTTAATATCTCAAAATTGAAGGGATTTATCTCAAAACCGGATCGGGTTGTCTCTTAAGTCGGAAGACATATTTATTTGAATATATCTTTGTTATTTAATTAACGGAGAGATGTTTAATATGAAAGTCAGATTGCGGATTTTATTCTTTATGTCGATTTTGTCGATTTCTATGTATTCACAATGGGTTCCCGATAAATTAACGGACTCTTCCTCGTTGCCGGAAGAAGAGAATAATAAGTTAACCGTAAATGCAGATATCGTAGGGTTTTTCAAAAATAATGAATATTTCAGTCCTATTGTAAAAGGGGAAACTCTTCCGGGGGTATATATTCGACCAACAGTATCTTATCAAGCGGAAAATAAACTTCGCGCCACGTTTGGGATAACCGGATTATATTATTCCGGAGACCAACAGAAAGAGGGGACCTATGTTTTTAACGGAATATTTGCGAGATTACAGTATGCCGTCCACCCCCATTTGCATTTAGTATTCGGGAATTATTACGGCGGGGTGAATCACCGATTACCGGAACCGCTTTATAAATGGGAACGGCAACTTACCGAAAAACCGGAAGGCGGACTCCAACTAAAGTATGAAGATGAAAAGTATTTTGCCGATGTGTGGCTGAATTGGCAGCGATTTATACAAAAAGGAGATTCTGTTCCGGAAGTAATGACCTTTGGGTTGTCAAGTTCTGCAGCCTTGACCCGACCGGAAAAATCCTTGAAAATAACGATTCCTTTTTGGTTGGTGATTCATCATCAAGGAGGACAAATTGATGTCTCGGAAGAAAAAATGATTGTTTGCGGGAATGCGGCAACCGGTATTTGTTCGGAATATGTTCTACGACCCGGTTTTATACGATCTGTCGGGATAAATCTCTATCTTCTGGGATATTACGATAAATTGCCTGACCCGAACACTCGTCCTTACGGGAAAGGATGGGGAGTTTATCCGACCTTACAGATTAATACTTCCTTCTTTCAATTTATGGCAGGCTATTGGTATGCAAAGAAATTTTATTCATTTGAAGGTGAGCCATTGTTTGCTTCATTCAATCCGGAGTATCCTTCCGAAACATTGGTTGATCGAAGCTTACTGACATTGAAAGGGTCTTATTCAAAAGACTTGCATGAGTCTTTTTCTGTGGGAGGACAAGTTGAAAGTTATTCGGATATGAAAAGTGGGAGAACCGACTATAGTTTTAGTGTTTATTTGCGTTTTACACCCCGATTCTTTGTCAGATAATTATGGTTATGGACAAATAATCTTAATTTTACGGTACTTTCGATGATCATGCAAAAAAAGAAAAATGATTGGCATTCCTTTTTTATCGATCCCTCATATCGGATTTACAGATATTCGGGATTGATATTTTTTTTATTTATAATAATATTGCAGATGCATATTGTTGATTATGCGGAGTATATTGGTTTGTTATCTTGTGTGGTCATAAGTGTGTTCTTTCTCTTTTTTTATCTTTTCCTGATTCTGTTTAATCTGAAAGTGTTGATCCCCGGATTTTTATTAAAAAACTACTATTTGATCTATTTCTCTATATTATTGGTTATGATTGCTTTCGTGACGACAGTTCAAGTAAATGCTTCCTATTTTATAGAAACCGGGTACCAAATCCGACATCGGCAGTTTGATTCTTCCGGCGAGTACATGCTGTATTTGGTTGTCCTGTTTTTTATGAATGCTTTCTTTTTTGCGGGGATATCGGTTACTGTTTTTTTGCAGTACCGGATTGTCAATACCCGGAAAATAGAGGAGCTGGAAAAGGAATGTTTGAGGACGGAGTTGCAGGAATTAAAGAATAAAATTCAACCTGATTTTCTGCTGGATATGCTTAATAAGGCGAGTGTGTCGGCTGTTCGGGATTCTACGCTTACTTCTGAGATATTATTCGGCTTGAGTCATATCCTTCGTTACCAATTATACGATAGCGCAAAGGATAAGGTCCTTCTTACTTCCGATATTGCGTTTATAAATGATTATCTGACATTGGAAAAAATGCGTTTGGAGAATTTTAATTTTGAAATTAAGAAAGAAGGAGACCTTCGGGGAATATTATTTCCGGGTTTATTATTTATGCCTTTTATTA
>DAIQOU010000704.1:0-2388 GCA_036787725.1 Bacteroidales bacterium | reverse complement strand
CCCATTCGTAATTAAAAACAGGTTCTCCGTTTGTATTAAAATACCCGTAGTAGTTGCCGTAATTGACACAGATCATATCGTCTCCGATCGGATATAAAACCTTGGCACGTTCCGGAATATAAGCTTGAAGGACCGAAGCCGTAATTGCAGGTCCCGGATATTCGGGGAAAGTCAACTTTACAGGTTTTAATTCATCTTGAGTTTCTTTTGCCGGAGAGGTTGTTTGAGAGTTGGAAGGTTCGTTTCGTTGTTTCTCTTTTGAGTCGGGTCGTTCAATGGTTTTATTAACCTCATCAATGGTATTGCTGACATTTTCCAATGTCTCATTTGCTTTTTTGGCTGCTTTCTCCAATTTTTGAAGCCAAGATTGGGCCGAAATTGCAGATATGGCCGAAAACAATACCACTACGGATAGAATGATTCTTTTAACCATAGAGTAGAGTATTAAATTTACATAATAAAGCTAATGAAAAATTAATATTATATACTATAATTATGGAGCTTTTTTCTCCTTTTAACATAAATCGGTATTATTTGCTTTTTTCCGGACCATAAAGAGGTGTTGTCCTTGTTAATATATGTGTGCAAGAGGGTTGTAAAAACGAGGATATAAAGTTTGAGAATTATAAATTTCCGGGAATCATAAAGATTGTTTCAGGAGCAAGCCGGAGTGACCGTTAACCGATAGCGGGAATTACTTATTTCCCTTTATTACGGTCGGTTTTCCTTTTGCCGGAACGGCGCGTATGACCGGATCGGTGATTTCTGCGGGGATCTCGAATGTGTCGGAAGGAGAGACAAAAACTAATTTGTCTCCGGCGTATACCTCATAGACCACTGCATTTTCCCAACCGGCCATGGTGATCTTATTGTTTGTTCTTTCTATTTTTCCTTTCATTATTGTCGGTTTGTCTTTGAACAATGTTACGGCCTCATCATGAATATAGTGTATATTTACTTGCAGCTTTTTATATCGGCCGGCATACTTTTTCAATTGCTTTACCTGTTCTTGGGTAATCGTGAAATCTTCACTGTAATTTACCTTATCTTGAATGGAACTTAAATCCCGGACCGTGTCACTTCTTACGGTCAGCATTCCCCGGGCTGTAAAGAAATCCGTAAAATCCGTTTTTGCATATCGCAACAGATCTTTATAAATTGCAGTTGTTCTTCCGGATGGGTTGAAGGAGTCGGTTTTCGTCGGATTTGTTCGTGTACATCTGCATAAAAATCGGTATCTCCGTTTACTTCTCCCGATGCAATATGTATTTTTACCGGCTGGGCATCCGGTTCATCCGTATTGTTTTCATGGCAGTATAATAAGATATATGTATAATAAATTCAAGGATATTTCGGAGGATTATGTGGCAGCTTATACTCGTACGCCTCGGGTCGACGGGGATATAAAAGATCCCGTCCGGAAGCGCATGCTGTGGACGAATGTTTTTCAAGATATGGAAAGACCGTTTAAACTAAAATCGTATTATAACACAAAAGTAAAAACCATTGGCGGGGTGCAATTAATAGAGGTCCGGAGATGTCTCCGGTTTATTTTTTATTGTACTTTTTAATATGTTCTATTACTAAATAACAGCCCGGAGCACATACTCTTCCGTGGTCGAAACCTTGTATTTCGTACAATTCTACTTCTTTATTTCCCAGGCTTTTGAGTATGGCAGCCAAGTGAGCGTTTTCTTCGTAACGGGCTGTCATTTCCAATTCTTTATCTCCGGATATTAACCACACCGGCGGAAGGTTTTTGCGTGCCTTGTTCAGTGGAGCATATTCGTCGGTTACGGGGATTTCCATCGGGATGCTTCTTTCTTTTCGGATGGTGTAGTGTGTATTGGTCTGCCCGCTTATGGGGATTAATCCGCGGATATTGTCGGCATCGATATTGTATTTTTGTAAATAAGATTTGTCCAATCCTACCATCAATGTAAGGTAGCCTCCGGCAGAATGTCCCGAAACATAGATTTGTTCGGCATTTCCTCCAAAGGACTCGATATTATTGAAAACCCAAGCCACGGATTCGGCTGCATCTTCGATGTAGGCCGGATGGGTAGCACGCGGACTGAGGCGATAATTAACGGCTACAACGGCAATTCCTTTGTTTTTTAATTCTTCCGGGATACCTTTTTCGCCGCCTTCCAATCCCCCTCCATGAAACCAAACGACCGTGGGGAAGCCGCTTTTTCCTTCCGGATAATATATATCCAGTTTACACCGTTCTTTTTTGTAAAGATCTTTTTCCGAAGAATCGATATAGGGAATGTCTTTTTTAAGAATGTATTTCGGAGTTTGTGCGGTTATACCGGTTACGGTTGCTAGTAAGATGATGAATAATATGCTTTTCATTACGGTTATTATTAGATTGAACGATCAAAG
>DAIQOU010000182.1:0-8592 GCA_036787725.1 Bacteroidales bacterium | reverse complement strand
CGAACGAAAGGTACCACGCCACCGAACGAATAAATAATGGTATGCAAAAACATAAATAAACGTACCCGAAGAAATAAACGACAGGTATACCGGTGCTATTTTTATTCTTTGGTTTTCTTCGTCGGTAAGAGGGCGGCTTTTTATAAAAGAGAAGAATAAATGAGGGTTGCGGCTCGGTCCGAAGCGCCCGGCTCACCTAATATGTCGATCACTTCATCATAGCCTGCCAGCATATTATTCCTGTATTGCTCATTGTAAAGCAAGGATTCCAGCTCTGCCCGAATGGCTTCCGGAGAAAAAGAGGCTCCGAAAAGTTCTTGTACGATTGTTTTGCCCGCAATGAGGTTAATCAGGGAAATATAATTAACCGTAAAAAAATGGTTAAATACAAAAGATACAATATGTTTAATCGGAGTTTTATAGCAGACGACTTGAGGTATTCTTAATAACCCGGTTTCTAATGTCGCCGTTCCGGAAGTAACCAACGCCGCTTTTGCTTGTTGTAATAACCGGTAAGTTTGGTTAAATACAATCCGAACCGGTTGACCTCCGATATAGAGTTGGTAATATTCCGGATCAATACCCGGGGCTCCGGCGATTACCAATTGATGGTCATTGAATTTGGCGGCAGCTTCCAACATGAAAGGCAGGTTGTCTTTGATCTCTTGTTTTCTGCTTCCGGCCAAGAGTGCAATGACAGGTTTATCCGGCAATTGATTGGCCGAAATAAAGGATTGGAAAGTTTCTTCTCTAAAAGGACGGTAGGAAATGGAGTCTACGCTGGGATTTCCTACGTAATCTACCCGGTAACGGTGTTTTTTGTAAAATTCCACCTCGAAAGGAAGAATGCAGAACATTCTGTCCACATACCTGCGGATTTGTTTTACCCTCCATTTTTTCCATGCCCATATCTTGGGAGATATATAATAGTAAACCGGAATTTTTAAAGCTGTTTTTACATATCGGGCTATTTTGAGGTTGAAGCCGGGATAATCTATTAAAATGACGACATCCGGTTTGTATTCCCGGATATCGTTTTTACAGATATCCATATTTTTGAATATAGTCTTTAAATTCATTAATACCGGAATAAATCCCATAAATGCCAGTTCTCTGTAGTGCTTAACAAGCGTTCCGCCTGCTTCCAACATCAGATCTCCTCCGAAGAAGCGAAAGTCTGCTTGGGAATCGACTTTTTTCAAAGAGTACATTAAATTGGAAGCATGCAGATCTCCCGATGCTTCTCCTGCTACCAAGTAATATTTCATTAATGTATATCTAAATCTAACGAATTTTCAAGTTGTTCGATCATACCGTGAGCAGTCATGTCTATTTTGCAGGGAACGATAGAAATGTATCCGTTTTTCAGCGCCCATTCGTCCGTTGTTTGATCTTCTTTATTTGCCTCTTCAAAGAAACCGGTGAGCCAATATACATTACGACCTCCTCCGTCATTGGATTTCATAAATTCTGCCGTCCATTGGCCTTTGGCCTGTTTGCAAATTTTTATTCCTTTAATATCGGGACGGTTGGGTACGTTTATGTTCAGGCAAACCCCCGAAGGCAATTGAACGCTTCCGTCCAGTATTTTTTTTGCGGCGTTTCGGGCGCATGCGGCAGCCCGGGAAAAATCCGCATCACAAGAATGATCTGTTAAAGATATTCCTAATGAAGGTACTCCGAAAATGCATCCTTCGAATGCCGCTCCCATTGTTCCGGAATAAAGTACACTGATCGCAGCATTGGATCCGTGATTAATACCCGTTATTACCAAGTCCGGTTTTCGATCCAACAATTCGTTGATTCCTAATTTAATGCAATCTACCGGCGTTCCGGTGCAAGAATAAACGGTTAAACCGTCTTCCTTTTTTAATAATGAAACCCGTAAAGGAATTTCTGAAGTAATGGCGCTTGACATTCCCGAACGCGGTCCGTCGGGAGCTACCACAACTACCTCTCCCAAAGGGCGTACGGCTTCTGCCAATTGCTTGATTCCTTTGGCATAGACCCCATCATCATTCGAAATCAATATTATTGTTTTTTTCTCATCCATTTTTTGTAAATTTGCAGTAAAGTTATCAACAATTCTTTTAAGTTATCAACAACCCGGTTATTGTTTTGCAAAATTAAACTTGTCTTTTGATGAATTAGGATTACTTTTGCTCTCCAAATTTCATAAACATGGGAAAAATAATTGCTTTGGCTAATCAAAAAGGAGGAGTGGGTAAGACAACCACTACCATTAATTTAGCAGCATCTTTGGCGGCTTTGGATAACAAAGTTTTGTTGATAGATGCTGATCCTCAGGCTAATGCCTCTTCCGGGCTTGGATTAGACATTAAAAGTGTAGAGAATTCGATTTATGAATGTATAATAAATAATGTAGAGGCCGCAAGTGCCATCGTGGACACCGAAGTCGAAAATTTAAAGATCATACCTTCTCATATTGATTTGGTGGGGGCTGAGATTGAAATGCTCAACTTTGATAACCGAGAACGGGTTCTTAAAGAAGTATTGACACCGGTTAAGGATCAATACGATTATATTCTGATCGATTGTTCGCCTTCTTTGGGACTGATTACGGTCAATGCACTTACGGCAGCCGATTCGGTTATTATCCCGGTACAATGTGAATATTTTGCGTTGGAAGGAATCAGCAAATTATTAAATACGATTAAAATCATTAAATCCAAGCTCAATCCGGGGTTGGAAATTGAAGGGTTTGTATTGACCATGTATGATTCCCGGTTGAGGTTGGCCAATCAAATTTATGAAGAAGTAAAAAAACATTTTCAAAATTTGGTTTTCAAGACCGTTATTCAGCGAAATATCAAATTAAGCGAAGCTCCCAGCCATGGGCAGCCTGTCCTATTATATGATCCCGATTCCAAAGGAAGTCTCAATCATATGCAATTAGCTCAGGAGTTAATAGATAAGAATAAAAAATAACAGAACCGAAAAAGTATGGCAAAACAAAACAGATCTGCTTTAGGAAGAGGGTTGGATGCATTGATCACCATGGAAGAAGTCAGTACGGGCGGTTCTTCTTCGATTAATGAAGTGGAACTTTCAAAGATAGAAGCCAATCCGGATCAACCTCGTACTATTTTTGATCAGGAATCGTTGGAAGAATTGGCTGCTTCCATTCGGGCATTGGGATTGGTTCAACCCATTACCTTAAGAGAGACCTCCCCCGACAAATATCAGATTATCTCCGGAGAAAGACGTTATCGGGCTTCTTTATTGGCCGGACTGGAAACGCTTCCGGCTTATATTAAGAAAGCCAGCGATGAGAATGTGATGGAAATGGCTCTCATCGAGAATATTCAACGGGAAGATTTAAATCCGATAGAAATTGCTTTGGCTTTTCAATCATTGATAGAGACTTATTCTTTAACACAGGATAAGTTGAGTGAACGGATCGGAAAAAAGCGTGCTACCATTGCCAACTTTTTAAGATTATTAAGACTTCCGGCAGAAATCCAAATGGGGCTTAAAGATCGCAAAATAGATATGGGGCATGCAAAAGCCCTTTTGTCGTTGGAGGATACGGCAACTCAATTGATGGTTTACGAACAAGTGTTGGAGTATGGCTTTTCGGTACGGAAAACAGAAAGTATTGTAAAAACAATCAATCAAGAAGAGCCGGAAAGTCCGGAACAGGCCGTTGCAACTCCCCAAAAGAAAACCGCAAAGACTCCGGAAGAATACCTGTTATTAAAAGATCATCTTTCCGATTTTTTTGGAACCAAAGTATCTTTTTCCTGTAATGAAAAGGGAAAAGGAAAAATAACCATTCCGTTCGGTTCCGAGCAGGATTTGGAAAGAATTATGCAAGTTTTTGATACATTAAAAAAATAATTGCTATTTTTAGCGATTCTAATTCCGGTTTGCGTATTGAAGTATTTTTTTGTCTTCATATTATCAGTAGTTGTTCAACTTTTTTTTATTCAGAATCAAGCTCAGGAATCCATTGTCACGGATGAAGATAGTTTGGTTTCGACCGTTGAATTGCCTTCCGGTTCGGATTCGTTAACATTAAAAATGCCCGAATCGAATATCGGAGAAGAAAAAAAGAGTCCTCTTTTTAAACCAAACCCTAAAAAAGCAGTCATTTATTCTGCTATATTCCCCGGGCTGGGACAGATATATAATCGAAAATATTGGAAATTACCTTTAGTGTACGGCGGTTTTTTGGGGTGTGCTTACGCCATAACCTGGAATGGGGATCAGTATAACGGATATAAGCAAGCTTATAATGATATTCAACCGGTTCAGGATAATCCCAACGTCACTGTCGGTACATCATGGATTAATTATTTACCTTACGGAACGGACCCTGAAAGTGTTTCGGCAGAGCGGAAAACCCAATTGGCCAATTCATTAAAGCGCCAACGGGATTTTTACAGACGGTATCGGGATTTGAGTATCTTTGTTACGGTAGGTGTATATGCATTGTGTATGATTGATGCTTATGTCGATGCCCAATTATTTGATTTTGATATCAGCCCCGATTTGGGGATGCGTGTAGAACCCGTCTTATTTCAAAAAAGCATTCATAATCATCAGACGGCGGTCGGACTTCAATGCGGATTTAAATTTTAGAACATTAATGTGATAATTATAAAGTTATGAGAAAAATAACGGCAATATTGTTAATTTGTATGTGTGCAGGATATCTAAATGCACAAGTACCGGAGACATCCTCCTTGAATAGAGCCCATTCTTCTAACGAAGAACCTATTTTTATACCCGAAAATTTTGAATCAAACATAGATAGTTTGTTAAATAGTTGGCATGTAAAGTATTATACGAAAAGAGCGGGCGACTGTAACTCCAATAAGGTTGTTCGTGCGAATGATTCTGTTTATATGCAACGATTGGCAGCTTTGCCCCGGGTAATAAATATGACCTACAATGAACAAGTTCGGAAATGCATTGACTTATATGTAGAGCGACGCAGTACATTGGTAGAGTATATGTTGGGATTGGCTGATTTTTATTTTCCAACCATAGAAAAAGCGTTGGATGAAAATAATTTGCCCATCGAATTAAAATACTTGGTTGTTGTTGAATCGGCAATGAATCCGACAGCTCTTTCTCGTGCCGGCGCTTCCGGACTTTGGCAGTTTATGCTTCCTACCGGTCGTATATATGGTTTGGAAATCAATAGCTTAATTGATGAACGGAGGGATCCGGTAAAATCAACCTATGCTGCTTGCCGGTATTTTAAGGATATGTATGAAATTTATAAAGATTGGGATTTGGTGATTGCTTCTTATAATTGCGGTCCCGGAAATGTAAATAAAGCCATTCGCCGTGCCGGGGGGAAAACCAACTTTTGGGAGATTTATCAATACCTTCCCCGGGAAACAAGATCTTATGTTCCTTTGTTTATTGCTGCCAATTATGTAATGAATTATTATAATGAACACAATATTTGTCCGGTACAGACAGAATTGCCTTTTTCCGTCGATACGGTAGTCATTAGCAAACAGCTTCATTTTGATCAGGTTGCGGAAGTGCTGAATGTCGAAAAAGAATTATTGAAAGCTTTAAATCCGCAGTATAAAAGGGACTTAATTCCGGGAAATTATAAGCCCTGTATTTTAACGCTCCCTTCTGTGAATGCTTATTCTTTTGTGTCGTTAGAAGATTCCATTTATTCACATAGAAGTGAGGAATTGTTAGCTTCTACCGGCAGCATAAAAAGCGGAGCGGGAAAAGAAAGGATAACCCATCGGGTAAAATCGGGAGAAACATTGGTGAAAATAGCTAATCAGTATGGAGTGACGGCAGCTCAAGTCCGCAAATGGAACGGTTTAAGGTCTAATCGAGCCGGAGTGGGACGGAAGTTGATTTTATATGTAGATAATGGAGGATATGCATTAGCTCAAAAAAATGAAGATACGGAAAGTCAACCGGAAGAAAAAACGGTAACAAAAAAGAAAATGGCAAAAGCCGAACCTGTTATAAAGGATTCCGGAAGTTATCGAAAATACAAAGTCAGATCGGGAGACTCTTTTTATACGATTTCCCAACGTTTTCCGGGAGTCAGTCCTCAGGATTTGATGCGGATTAATAATGTCAGGAGTACAAGGTTGCAAGTGGGACAGATTATTAATATCCCGGCTGTGTAATCGTTGATAAAACAAGAAGTCTTTGTTTCCATGCCAAATTCAAATACGAAAAATAAAAAAGCAGAAGACCGAATGATTCAGGAAGAGTTTGAAGCTCTTTTGTCAGATTATGCTAATTCCAATCATCGTCAGAAATTCGAAATAATAAATAAAGCTTTTAATTTTGCCAATCAGGCGCATAAAGGGGTAAAACGGCGTTCCGGAGAACCCTATATTATGCACCCGTTGGCGGTTGCCCGTATTGTATGCAAGGAAATAGGACTGGGCTCCACTTCCATCAGTTCGGCATTACTCCATGATGTAGTGGAGGATACCGATTATACGGTAGAAGATTTGAAAAATGTTTTTGGAGATAAGATTGCTCAGATTGTAGACGGATTAACAAAAATATCGGGAGGGATTTTTGCGGAAGCAGCTTCCGCTCAAGCAGAGAATATGCGGAAGTTATTACTTACCATGTCCAGTGATATTCGTGTTATCCTTATCAAAATTGCAGACCGGCTTCATAATATGCGAACGCTGGGGGCCTTGTTGCCTGCCAAGCAATATAAAATTGCCGGAGAAACAATGTATTTGTATGCTCCGTTAGCTCACCGGCTGGGATTATTTGCCATCAAGACAGAGTTGGAAGATCTCAGTTTCAGGTACGAGCATCCCGAAGAATACCGGTATATCAGTAAGAAGCTGACCTCAACAGCTGTTGATCGGGAGAAAATATATGTGCATTTTGCCGAGCCGTTGATGAAAAAACTGAATGATCTCGGCATCCGGTATGAAATGAAAGAACGGGTAAAATCGGTCTATTCCATTTGGAATAAAATGCAAACCAAGAATGTCGGATTTGAGGATATTTATGACATCTTTGCGGTACGGATTGTTTTCGAGCCGAAGGCCGATACGGATGTGAAGAAACAATGTTGGGATATCTATTCTGTTATAACCGATTTGTATAAATTGCGTCCCGATCGAATACGGGATTGGGTAAGCCGGCCGAAGGCCAACGGTTATCAAGCATTGCATCTTACTGTAATGGGGCCGGACGGACAGTGGATTGAAGTGCAAATCCGAAGTGTCAAGATGGATGAAATTGCAGAAAAAGGATTTGCAGCCCATTGGAAATACAAAGAACACAATGTGGATGAGGAAACAGAACTGGATAAATGGTTGGAAACAATTCAAGAGATCTTGGAAAATCCCAATCCGAATGCAATGGATTTTTTAGATACCATCAAATTGAATCTTTATTCGGATGAAATCTTTGTTTTTACTCCCAAAGGAGATATTAAAACCATGCCGCAACATGCTACTGCATTGGATTTTGCCTACGAATTGCATTCCAATATCGGTAACCAGTGTATCGGGGCTAAAGTAAATCACAGATTGGTCCCTCTCAGCCACCGGCTTTCCAGCGGAGATCAAGTGGAAATCTTAACTTCTCGTTCTCAATATCCGAAAGAAGAATGGTTGAATTTTATTACCACAGCCAAAGCGAGGACTAAGATAGAAGTGGCGCTTCGGAAAAGAAAGCGGGCAAGGGCAAAGGAAGGAGAACGTATTTTAACCGATTTTTTAGCGAAAGAAGATATCGAGTTCTCTATTCAAATTGCAGATAAGTTTATGGCTTATTTCGGATTCTCCAAAAAAGAAGATCTCTTTTATGCCATTGCAGAAAACAATATCGAATTACCGGAAAATCCCAAGAAAATATTGAAGGCGAAGCAGGACAATTTTCTGGTACGATATGTAAAACAAGCGTTAAATGCTGTGACTACCAAACAAGAAGAGCAGGTGGACGAATCGTTTGTTCCGGAGAAAATAGATAAGAAGAAGACTTATATCTTACGGGAAGAAGATTATCAAAAGACCTACCTGATCGCGGATTGTTGTAAGCCGATTCCGGGAGATGATGTATTGGGTTTTTTAAATGATGACGGTCGGCTAACCATTCATAAGCGGTCTTGTCCGATTGCGTTGAAGCTTAAGAGCAGTTTTGGAGAACGTATTATTTCTTGTGAATGGGCCGGACACAAAACATTTTCGTTTCCTTCGGCTTTGGAAATCAAAGGCATTGATCGTGCGGGTATATTAAATGAAATCGTAAAAACCATTGCCGAAGATTTTGCCGTGAATATTTGCGGAATCAATCTCGAATCAAAAGACGGTTTTTTTGAGGGAAAGATCGATATTACCGTTCATGATGTGAATGATGTGAATCAAATCTCCAATAAGCTTTCCAAAATAAAAGGGGTAAAAGATGTAAATCGAATTTAAATAATGGGGAGTTTCTTAAGAAGAGTAACATGGAAAACAGGCTTAATTAGAAAGAATTTATGCCTCAATTAGATAAATATAACGAAAAAATATCTTGAATTATTATTTTGAGATTATCTTTGTCTCGAATTTAAAATAATTAAAAACAGCAATTTATAGTAAATTTATTTACTGGAAAGTG
>DAIQOU010000703.1:0-2390 GCA_036787725.1 Bacteroidales bacterium | reverse complement strand
CCTCGCGAGGGGACGAAAAGGACTACGCGACCAAACGATTAAATAGTAGTCATAGAAAAATTAATAAATTGCATCCGGAAAGATACCCGTAAGGTGAAGCGATGATAATCTTATGTAAGTAAATTGTAAGGCAGGGTTGAAGCCGGATTTTAATCTATTCAAAAGCTCCAAAACATTTTTTTATATAAAATGAAGCCGGATGTATCAATTGCTTTTTAATGCCTTCCGAGCTTTTTCCAATGAAAGAAAATCAATACGGCTTCGAGCAAACAACAAAATAAAAAAGTATAAACTAAGGATCTCAACGCTCCTCGTTCTTGGACATAGTAGGCAAGTGCAAGAATTAAAATATTGGCAAATACCAATATCAAAACCGTTTGCCAATGAGATAATCCCAATCGCAGCAATCGATGGTGAGTATGACGATTATCGGCTTTGAAAGGAGAAATTCCGTGATAGATCCGAAGAGAAAATACAGAAAGCATATCGAATATGGGGATGGAAATGACTCCCAATACAATCGTGTGGGGCATGGTGATGGTGAAGAAAGCGCCTTCAATCGTTCCTAATTGCATTACTCTTAATGATACGCAGGCAAAAATGGTCCCCAAAAACATAGATCCTCCGTTTCCCATGAAAATGGATGCCGGTTGCCAATTGTAGATAAGGAAGCCGATTAATGATCCGGCCACAACAATGGACAGGAGGGCCCAGAGCCATTCGCCGGCCGAATAAAACAGAATGGCGAAAATAATGGTTCCTACCAATGAGAGAGAACCAAGCAAACCGTCTATTCCGTCAATCATGTTATAGGCATTGATACAGGCAACAATGAAGATGGATGTTAATACAAAACTGCCCCAATAAGGCAGATCCGTTATTCCGAATACACCGTACATACTTAAGATTCGTATATCCGTTATATAAATGATGAAAAAAGCACATAAAAATTCGGCCATTAATCTTTTTCCGGCTTTCACCGGCTCTATATCGTCTTTTAACCCTAAGAAAAAGAGTAAGATGGTTATGGAGAAGAGTTTATCCGGCCGAAGCGGGCTTCCGCCTACATCGCTGAAAGCAAAATAAGCAAACATGGAAGCTATGAAGATACTGATACTTCCCAAATTGGGTATTTTCTTTTTATGAAGTTTCCGATCTTCAGTAGGTTTGTCTACAAAATCGACTCTTTTCGAGAAATTAATTATCTTTTCCGTAAGAAATACGGATATGAATAAACTGACGGTAAATGCCAGAAGCATTCTTTCATTTAGAAATACCATGTTTGGATAATTTATATTCCCGGTAAATTAATCCCGGCATTGTTTTTATTATTAACAAACATCTCCTCAATTGTTTTTTCGGTTCGGCAAAAATACGGTATAACCATTCTGCTTTCAATCGGATCATCCACTTCGGAGCCCTCCGGTATTCTTTTATTCCGGAATGAAATTTAAATGCAGCTCCTACCCCGATTAATATACCTTTATTCAGGAAGGGGAGCAAGTTATACATGAACAATTCTTGTTTAGGCATTCCCAACGAAATCCATATAATGTCAGGGCCTTCTCTATTTATTTGATCGGCAATGGATTGGTAATCAAAATTTTCCGGAGAACAAAATGGTAACTCCCAAAATGTCATGTTTGCAATGCGCTCATCAATCCCGGACATTTTTTTTTGTAAATGGGTCAACACATTCCGGTCGGCACCGAGAAACATCATGTTATAAACTTTTTGCTTGATCGTGTCCAGAAAAAGTTCACTTCCGGAGTATTGTTCATAGTTAATTTTATAAATAAAACGAATAAACAGGGGTACCCATCCGCTGTCGCAGGTAACAACGGAAGCCTCGTCAAAAACCTTTCTTATTTGAGGGGAATGTTGATACATGGAAAGGCTTACTCCGTCAGCCACACAAATGTATCCTTTTTCTTTGGTTCGGGTGATTTCCCGGATACATTCACTTACGGCGCTCTTATTAAATTGATATTTTATACCGAAATATTTTTTCATTTAACCTTTTCCAATAGTTGTTGCCATTTTTCCCTGACGGCTTGGGTACTGTATTCCGATTTTAATTTTTCGTAGGCTTTATAGCCCATTGATAAACTTAATTCGTCATCACTCCATAAAGAAGAAATTTTGACTTGCATATCATCCGGATTTCCGGGTTCAAAATTCATGCCGGTTATACCGGCTTCTATTATTTCCGTGAAGCCGGCATGTCCCGGACCGATGGTTGCTTTTCCGTAAGACGAAGCTTCCAATACAGTCATGGGAAAACCTTCATACCAAACACTTCCCACCAACAGAAATTTTGATTTCAAATAAAATTCTTTTAATTCGTTTCCCGAAAGATATCCCAAAAACCGGCAATTGGCCGGTACATG
>DAIQOU010000181.1:0-8602 GCA_036787725.1 Bacteroidales bacterium | reverse complement strand
TATACTAAAGAGGCAGGGATCAATTAATTAATTGATCCCTGCCTCTTTAGTATATTGAATTTATGTTGTTTTACGCCAATGTAATTTCTTTATCCAAATAGACGTCTTGAATGGCATTAATCAATTCGATCCCGTCTTTCATCGGTTTTTGGAATGCTTTTCGTCCGCAGATAAGGCCCATTCCTCCGGCGCGTTTGTTTACTACTGCTGTATAAACCGCATCTTTCAAATCGGAAGCTCCATGGGATTCTCCTCCGGAATTGATGAGTCCTACACGTCCCATGTATCCGTTCGCTACCTGATAACGACATAAATCAATGGGATGATCGCTTGTTAATTCGGTATACATACGTTGGTCCGATTTGGAAAACCCGATGGCCGTGAATCCGCCGTTGTTTGTCGGTAACTTTTGTTTTACAATGTCGGCTTTTATCGTAACGCCCAAGTGGTCGGCTTGACCCGTCAAATCGGCTGCACTGTGATAATCTGTTCCGTCTTTTTTGAAAGCCCCGTTTCGTAAATAGCACCAAAGTATGGTAACCATTCCCAATTCGTGCGCATATTCAAATGCCTGAGCTATTTCCACTAGCTGACGACGGCTTTGTTCCGATCCGAAATAAATGGTAGCCCCGACGGCGGTAGCCCCCATATTCCATGCCTCTTTAATCGTGCCGAATAAGATTTGGTCGTAAGAGTTGGGATAAGAAAGCAATTCATTATGGTTTATTTTTACTATAAAAGGAATTTTGTGTGCATATTTACGAGCAACGGCACCCAATACGCCATACGTAGATGCCACCGCATTACAACCGGCTTCTATTCCCAATTTAACGATGTTTTCGGGATCAAAATAAATGGGGTTGGGAGCAAAGGATGCTCCGGCAGTATGTTCTATTCCCTGATCTACGGGTAGAATGGAAAGATAACCTGTATTGGCCAAACGACCGTGTTCGAGTAAGCGTTTGAAATTGTTCAGCGTAGGAATATTACGGTCTGAATCCATCCAAATAGTATCGAGCAGATCCGGATGAGGAGCATGAATTAAAGATTTATCGATTGTCTTACATTCATGACTGAATAAATATTCGCTCATATCATCGAGTAACCGGGTAATGTTAGAATTAATCATAGTGTTTTTATTTAGAATAGTTTATTTATTATAAACAATCGGAAAGAAGGATAGTTGTCCGGAAGTTACGGAATTTTGAGAAAAGAAAAAACAAACTGATATTTTATCTGATCTGCATCTGATTAAGATAAACTTTTCACTAACTTTGTGCGAATTTATAAGAGAAAATAGAATTTAGAACAATTTATTTTATGGTTAATCCAATTGTTAAGACGATCGAATTGGGTGATGGAAGGACTATCACTGTTGAAACCGGGAAATTAGCAAAACAAGCTGATGGATCGGTTGTTGTACGCATGGGCGATACAATGCTGCTGGCAACTGTTACTGCCGCAAAAGATGCTAATCCCGGCGTTGATTTTATGCCGTTACAAGTTGAATATAAAGAAAAATTTTCCGCATTCGGACGTTTTCCGGGAGGATTTACCAAAAGAGAAGGTAGGGCTTCCGATTATGAAATTCTTACTTGCCGCTTAGTAGACCGGGTATTACGACCTTTATTCCCGGATGATTATCATGCCGAGGTTTTTGTTAATATTATCCTTTATTCTTCCGATGGACAAGATATGCCGGATGCGTTGGCCGGATTGGCTGCTTCTGCTGCATTGGCTGTATCGGACATCCCTTTTAACGGCCCTATTTCTGAGGTCAGGGTCGCTCGTATTAATGGCGAATTCAAAATCAATCCTACATTTAATCAATTGGAAGAAGCCGATATTGATATTATGGTGGGAGCTACATTGGACAACATCATGATGGTGGAGGGAGAAATGGATGAAGTTTCCGAAACAGAAATGCTCGAAGCAATTAAATTTGCTCATGAGTTTATAAAGATACAATGTATTGCTCAACAGGAATTATCCGAAATGGTCGGTAAAACCGTAAAAAGGGAATATAGCCATGAAGAAAATGATGAGGAGCTGCGTAAAGATGTACGTGAAAAATGCTATGATAAAGTTTATGAAATAGCTCGTGCCGGTAAAGGTAAACACGAACGCAGTGAATCATTTGCTGCAGTCGTGGAAGAATATAAAAGCGCTTTTACGGAAGAAGAATTGGAAACCAAAGGAGCGCTTATTAAGAAATATTACCACGATGTGGAAAAAGAAGCCATGCGTCGTTGTATTTTGGATGAAGGCGTTCGCCTGGACGGCCGTAAGACTACCGAAATTCGTCCGATTTGGTCTGAAGTGGATTGTTTGGCAGGACCGCACGGATCTTCTATTTTTACCCGCGGAGAAACGCAGTCCCTTTCTACAGTTACATTGGGAACAAAACTGGATGAAAAGACCATCGATGATGCATTGGTGCAGGAAAAAGAGCGATTCTTGCTTCATTATAATTTCCCTCCTTTCTCTACCGGAGAAGCAAGGCCGCAACGGGGAGTGGGACGTAGAGAAGTCGGACACGGAAACTTGGCTCACCGAGCTTTGAAACGGATGATTCCCGCAAATTACCCGTATGTAATACGGATCGTTTCCGATATTTTAGAATCCAACGGTTCTTCTTCCATGGCTACGGTATGTGCCGGTACGTTGGCGCTGATGGATGCCGGAGTGGCAATGAAGAAACCGGTTTCGGGAATTGCCATGGGACTTATTTCCGAAAACAAAGGACAAAATTATGCCGTTCTTTCGGATATTTTGGGAGATGAAGATCATTTGGGTGATATGGATTTCAAAGTAACGGGAACTAAAGACGGTATTACGGCTACTCAGATGGATATTAAAGTAGATGGTCTTTCTTATGAGATTCTCGAGACTGCATTGAATCAGGCTAAGGAAGGAAGAATGCATATTCTCGGTAAAATATTGGAAACATTACCCGAGCCTCGTCCCGACTTTAAAGAACATGCTCCCCGAATAGAAGTGATCATTATTCCTAAAGAATTTATTGGAGCCGTGATCGGTCCGGGTGGAAAGATCATCCAAGGAATTCAGGAAGAAACCGGAGCGATTATTACTATTGAAGAGATTGACGGATACGGACGAGTCGAGATCTCTGCCAATAATAAAACAGCTATCGATGCGGCTTCAGCCCGTATTAAAGGAATAGTTGCCGTGCCGGAAGTCGGTGAAGTGTATGAAGGAAAAGTGCGCTCCATCATGCCCTACGGATGTTTTGTAGAATTCCTTCCCGGAAAGGACGGATTGCTTCATATATCCGAAATCGATTGGAAACGGTTGGAAACGGTTGAAGAAGCGGGTATTAAAGAAGGAGATACCATTCAGGTGAAATTGGTGGACATCGATCAACGGACCGGAAAATTCAAACTTTCCAGAAAGGCGTTGTTGCCTCGCCCGGAGAGATCCGAAAGACCGGAAAGACCCGAAAAAAAACAAATCCGTCCCAAAGATAATTCGTCTAACGAATAATCTGAGTAAGACCAAGGTCTGTTCGAGTCGATCAACAGAAAAAAGAGGTTGCCTGTATTTCAGGCAACCTCTTTTCGTTAAATAAGTATATGTTATTTTGGCGATTTGAGAAAGGCGGGGAAGACCTCTGCCTTCTTAAAGAGGGTAATGATTTTCCATTTGGGAGTAATGGCTGATTTTCCCGGTAACAGCTTTCACCAACAAGTCAAACTTACTGTCTTCTATCTTATTATTAAATGCATTCAATGCAGCATCATAGCCGATCTGTGCTATCCGGTCTACATTTTCCAGATCAAACAGCTTGTATTCTCCGGCGGATTCGGTCTCGATCAATAAATCACACAACAAACGGTCTTCCATCGTATTCGCTTGAAACATATAATGATATGATCTTTCTGCAATGTGGCGGATTGTTTGTTTATATTTCAATGGAATTAAAGGGCTTGCATTGACCCCGATGACCTTTTTACATTCTTTCCGGATATTGGATACGGGAAAATTTCGGAATAATCCTCCGTCTACATAATGAACTCCATCTATCTCTACAGGAGAGAAAATGATTGGAACACAACAGGAGGCCATGACGGCTTCCTTGATTGGTCCCTGCCTGAATTCACGACTTATTCCCCGGTCCAGATCGGTAGCAATAATGACCAACGGGATTTTCAAGTCTTCAATTCTTTTTGCCCGAAGGTGTTGATCTAAAAAGCTTTTCATCCGGGACATATCAAACAATCCGGCTTTAGGTATCCGGATACGTGCAAACTCGGAGAACTCTTTCCCTTTGAATATTTCTTTAATTTCATCCGATGTATATCCGTCGGCATACAGAACGCCTGCCAGTGCCCCGGCACTGGTGCCGGAAATGATATCCGGCTTTAAATTACATTCTTCCAATAGCTTAAAGACCCCGAGGTGTACGAATCCTTTGGCCCCTCCTCCACTGAGCGCCATTCCTAATTGATGAGGTTTATGACTTTTTAATTCAGACATAGGTTCACTTTTTAATTATTTATATAATACAAATATCATTCGATTTATCTGCTCCGCAATGTTGAAAAAGCGATCAAATATGTCCTATATTTCTTTTCCTTTCATAATTAGTTATATATTTGTGAAATCCAATTAATCTATATACTATGCCATGATATCCGATATCAGTCGTCACAGGGAAAAAATATCCGATATTACAGATCGTTTTGCCATCAAGAATTTCGTTTTGCGAGATGATTCCCTCCTCTCCCCCCGTCAATCATTGGATGAATCGTTTATTTTTAACGGGTTCGTTTTAACAATATGTCTCAAAGGAGAAGCTGCGATCCGGATCAATTATCGGTATTTCTCCCTCCGAGAAGGATATATATTAACCTATATGCCCAATCAGATATTCCGATTGGAAGGAAGGTCTGACGATTTTCTTATTGAAAGTCTGTTCCTTTCTTCCGATTATGTGTTGCAATTGCCTCTTCCCAAGGACTTTGATTTGTTAAAAAGAATAGCGTTGGAACCGTTACAAAAGATAAGTGATGAGACCCTGCATAATATGTTGGAATTTCATTCTTTGATAGCGAAACATCATCGGCGGGAAGACAATCCTTATAAGGAAAATCAGACCAAGGCGCTTATATTTGCTCTTTTAATGAAAGTCTCCGTCCTTTATTCCACGGCCGCCTCCGGAACACCTTTGGCCGTCTCCGGACAAGAATCACTTACAGAGGATTTTTTCAAATTAATGCTTGAGAATTACCGGAAAGAAAGAAGTGTCGCTTATTATGCCGATAAATTGTGTCTGACTCCAAAATACCTTTCTATGACAGCTAAAAAGATCACGGGCCATCCCATCAGCGACTGGATTAATGAAGCAGTGGTGATTGAAGCAAAAAGAATGCTGAAAACTACGGATTTTACGGCATTGCAAATATCGGAAGAATTAAACTTCCCCAATCCCTCTTTTTTCGGGAGGTTTTTCAAGCAGTATACAGGCATGACTCCTTTGCAATATAAAGATAAGGGATGAAAGCACCGGGGCTACAAGGCGCGAAAGGAAAAAGCGCGAAAGGAATGCAAACTTTATCCTTTTCCTCCTTCACCCCTTGCAGCCTTCCTCCCTTCGCGCTTTCGTGCCTTCCTCCTTTTCCCCTTATATTTATACAAAAAATATTAACTATGAATACATTTGAAAATTTAGAGATCTGGAAAGAAAGTGTGAGATTAACTGTTAAGATATATCAATCTCTGAAAGATTGCCGTGATTATGGATTTAAAGATCAAATACAACGGGCTGCTGTCTCTGTTCCGTCCAATATATCCGAAGGTTTTGAACGACAAACTAACAAAGAATTTATTCAATATCTTTTTATTGCTAAAGGCTCCTGTGGCGAATTACGAACACAGTTATATCTTGCCAAAGAATTAAAGTATATCGAAGAAGAAGATTTTGAAGAACTTTTCCACAAGGCAAAGCAACTCTCCGCAAAGATCGCGGCCTTTATTAAGGCGAGAAGAGGATAAAGGGAAGAAGGCGCGAAAGGAAAAAGCGCGAAAGGAATGCAAACTTTATCCTTCTCCCCCTTCGCGCCTTGCAGCCTTCCTCCCTTCGCGCCCTTTCACCCTTTCAGCAATAACGCCTGAAGGATAGGATGGTCCCGAATCTTTTTCAACGGTTTGACTTTTATTCCGATCCTATTTATAAAACTTTCTTCATTTTCCATTAATCCGTCGCAGTACAATACATTTACCTGTTTAGCCAATAACCACAGACAAAGGTAGTTGATGTCGGAGACTGAGATCCTATCCTCATCAATGGCAGTAACCAGATCTCCGACTGCTTCAAACAACATGATTTTCTTTATCCTGCTTTCCATTTCTGCCGGCCGGATGTTATCCAATATGATTGCGATTCTCATCATTATTCCTCCGGACTTATTCTTTGACAGAGTTGTTGAGTATTTGCATAAACTCATCACCGGTTATAGTTTCTTTTTCCAACAGGAACCGGGTTGTCTCATGTACTTTATCAAGGTTTTCCGTTATGATTTGCTTCGCCTTTTCATGTGCATCTTTTATAATGCCAAGCACTTCTTTATCTATCTCGGCCGCCGTATCGGCAGAGCAAGCCAATGAAGTATCTCCGCCCAGATAAGCATTATTGACTGTTTCGAGGGCCATCATATCATATTTGTCACTCATACCGTAACGGGTTATCATGGCTCGGGCAAGTTTGGTTGCCTGTTCTATATCGTTGGAAGCGCCTGTGGTTACCGTGTTGCAGATGATCTCTTCTGCTGCCCGGCCCCCGGTAAGGGTAGCTATCCGGTTGAGCATTTCTTTCCGGCTCATCAGGTTTTGTTCGCCTGAATCGACCTGCATCGTATAGCCCAATGCTCCCGATGTACGCGGAATAATGGTTATCTTGTGAACCGGAGCGGAATTGCTTTGTCGGGCGGCTACCATGGCGTGTCCTATTTCGTGGTAAGCAATGATCTTTTTCTCATGATCGGATATTACTTTGCCTTTCTTTTGGGCTCCGGCGATCACCACTTCTACGGATTCTTCGAGGTCACTTGTACTTACTGTATCATGCCCCAGGCGGACAGCCCGTAAAGCTGCTTCATTGACTATATTGGCCAGTTCTGCACCCGATGAACCTGCGGTGGCACGGGCAACTATATCGATATCTATCTTGTCGTGTTTTACCTTATTAAGATGAACATTCAGGATTGCTTTTCGACCTTCCAGGTCGGGCAGTTCCATTTGTATGCGTCGGTCAAAACGTCCCGGGCGAAGCAGTGCTTTGTCCAGACTTTCGGGACGGTTGGTGGCAGCTAATATGACGACCCCTTTTTTTCCGTCGAATCCGTCCATTTCCGTCAACAGTTGGTTCAAGGTTTGTTCTCTTTCATCGTGTCCTCCTCCCATGGCATTATCCCGCTTTTTACCGATGGCATCGATTTCATCAATAAAGATGATGCATGGCGCTTTTTCGTTGGCCTGTTTAAAGAGGTCGCGTACTTTGGCAGCTCCCATGCCGACAAACATCTGCACAAATTCCGAACCGGATATGGAGAAGAAAGGTACGTTGGCTTCACCGGCAACGGCACGGGCTATTAACGTTTTTCCTGTTCCCGGAGGGCCTACCAATAAGGCTCCTTTCGGTAAATTTGCCCCTATTTTAGTGTATTTATCGGGATTATGCAGAAAGTCTACGATTTCATTTAGTGCCTCTTTGGCTTCATCCTGCCCTGCTACATCGGCAAATGTGGTTTTCACTTCCGAATCCGCATATATCTTGGCTCCGCTTTTGCCGAACGACATGACATTATCTCCCCCTCCCATACGACCTTGAATACCTTTGGCCATCTGTTTCCAAATGAAATAGAATAACAACCCCGGTAATATCCACAGAAGTAAGAAACTGAGGATAGGAGAATTTTCGCGGGGAATGGTTTGGGTGAAAACGATTTTTCCCGTTTCATTGGGACTACTCGCATTCATTAATCTGTCCACCAGTTCCGGATCGTTGATGGTTCCTGTTTGGTAAGTAACTTCCGTATTATCTTTATCTGTTGCGGAAAAGAAAAGACGGTTTTCTTCTATTTTCACTTTCTTTACTTTTCCTTCTCCTACCATACTTAAGAATGTTCCGTAGTCTGTATCGATAATTTGCTGTTTCAAAACATTCGGAAATATTAATCCGTTCAGGATAATTACCAGAATGATCCCAAAAAGAATTCCCATATAGGGATTTTGTCTTTGTTTGTCGGTGTTTTGTTGTTCTATGCTCATAATTCGATTTATTTAATGTTTATAAATTCTTATGATGCAAAGGTCTTTAAAAGAGCTCGACGGATTATGATGGTATTGGGACGGAATATGTTCTGATTTTCTTTTTTAGATAATAAGCGCGAAAGGATAAAGGCTCGAAAGCGCGAAGGGTAAAAAGGAGAAAGGGGAAGACGCAGACCTTTCGCGCCTTTATCTTTTGCCCTTTTCTCCTTCTCGCCTTGAGGGTGTATCAGAAGTCCGGGTATTTCCCGGATAGATACCAATTGGATGCAATTGCCCCGAAGGGATAACATGTGCATAACCCCGGGTGAGC
>DAIQOU010000702.1:0-2398 GCA_036787725.1 Bacteroidales bacterium | reverse complement strand
ATTTTTTATTTTTAATGCTTTCTAAAGAAATGAAAAATTAAAAAGAAAATGAATACACAAACAGTTTTTTGCCAGAGTTGCGGGATGCCGTTGGATAATGAAGGTGCAGCAGAGACAGATGAAAATGTTTCCGGGATGCAGGATTACTGTATCTATTGCTATAAAGATGGTGTTTTTACGAAAAATTGTACGATGGAAGAGATGATCAGTATAAGCTTGGAGCATATGAAAGAAATTTTTAAGGACCATCCCGGTTTTAATGAACAAAAAGCATTGGATCACATGAAATCATTTTTTCCGACATTGAAAAGATGGAAACAATAATCGACCAAGTGCGTCAAGCTTTGCAAGTCAGTAGTGATCCTAAAACACTTGCTTCATCCGACCGTTTTTTCAAAAAAGGCGAAGTGGTGAAAGTCCACGGAGTACGAATGGGTGAAGTAAGTAAAATAGGTAAAGAAAGTTTCCGACAAATAAAAGAACAACCTAAAGAGGAGATATTCTGTTTTTGTGAGGAACTTTGGAAGTCGGGTTATTTGGAGGAGGCGGTGGTGGCATGCATCTGGACTGAATCTTTACATAAAAAATATGAGCCTGCCGACTTTAAGATCTTTGAGTATTGGGTGTATAATTATTTGACCAATTGGGCGGATTGTGATACTTTGTGTAATCATACGATAGGGAATTTTATCATGATGTATCCCGAATATATTGTAGAACTTAAAAAATGGGCCGGGTCGTCCGGTCGTTGGGTGAAGAGGGCCTCGGCTGTAACCTTGATTATACCTGCACGTAAAGGATTGTTTTTGAATGATATTTTTGAAATTGCCGATATATTGTTACCGGATAAAGACGATTTGGTACAAAAAGGATATGGCTGGATGTTGAAAGCTGCCGGAGAAGTTTACCAAGAAGACGTATTCAATTATGTAATGTCGAAAAAAGCAGTGATGCCTCGCACAGCTTTACGATATGCTATCGAAAAAATGCCCGCTGATTTGAAAATGGAGGCTATGAAAAAAAGTAAATTATGAATATTGAAGAATTTCGAGAGTATTGCTTGTCCATAAAGGAATGTACGGAATCTCTTCCTTTTTTGGGACATAATGTTTTGGTGTTTAAGGTAATGGAAAAAATGTTCACTTATATTTCATTAGAACCCAAAGACAGTGTATTCAAAGCTAACCTTAAATGCAACTCCCAAAGATCGATAGAATTGCGGGAAAAATATGATGGAATAACTGAAACCGACTTTAAGACACCTTTGTGGAACTTAATTACTTTGGATAGCGATGTGCCGGATGATTTGATTAAAGAATTAATCATGCATTCGGTAGACGAAGTGGTTAAAAAACTGCCCAAGCGTAGGCGAGAAGAATATTTGAACCGATAGTTATCCGAGGGAGAAATCTAAGTTGATTCCAGCTTTGCGAGCCTGTGAATGTTGCAGTCTGCGGTGGATGCTATAGAGTTTCCCTTCCTTGATAAATCGAGCTCCTGTTTGAACCAGAATGAAACATTTTGTTCTCTACATAAATCGTGCAATTCCATAATCCAGTCAAAATTACAAGGTCGGGCATCATAACCCGACTCTCCCCCGACAACGACTTGTTCTGTCCATGAACCAATATCATATGGACTGAGATTTATTCGCTCCAGAAGCGGTTCGCAGATAATGATCTTATGTTTTATGGGAGCATTCTTATAGATAGGTAAACGATAATCTGCCCGATCTTGATTTTCGACAGTGCAACAAATGGTTACATTATCATATCCAACTCCCCAATCTTCGGGGAGGGATTCTTCTAAACGGTCGATACGTTTGGTTATAATCATGAATCGTAAATCATTGCGAAGCCGCATCATTTGCCATGATTCATTGCGCCACTCATCGGCGTCTTCCAAAAAGAAGTCGGAAGTAAAACAGGTATATACTAACGAGTTTGCCGGAATCTTGTATTCACCACCTCGTTTCTTTTGTATGGGAAGGTTAAAGTTTTTAGTTTGGGTAACGATAGTACTGTCAATACCTCGCTTGGAATCACCCCGATAGACATAGCAATGCTTACAACCCGCACTTAACTTATGGCATCCATGCCACGGGTTCCACATTTTCGATTTTGATTCTATTGCGTTTTTGGTCATTTACATTTTATTAATATTGCAGTCCATGTATTAATCCGCCTGTCATTATTATAAAGTGCACTTTGTGCATAGCAAATATTCTCTTCTCTCCGAATTATTTCATATCCGTCAAGGGAGGTTTCGGATACCTTAAACTTAGAAAATATTGTATTCCCGGCAATATTATATACTCCCATTTGCTTCCCCGGTTCGGGGTTAAAGGATTCATATATTAATTCGGTTGGAGATATAGGAGTAATTTTGTAATGATTCA
>DAIQOU010000701.1:0-2399 GCA_036787725.1 Bacteroidales bacterium | reverse complement strand
TTCGGAAAGAGATTCTCTGCCGGCGAATGAATTAGCTGCAATTCAAGGATTGGAGCTTAATGCCGTAACTATGACCTACGTTATATTGGGTGTTTTTATGGTTGGTTTATTGTTGGCTATTTTATTTACTAAAATGCCTAACTTGAAAGAGGGAGGACAAAAACTCGATTTTCTCGGAACATTTAAGCGATTAAAGAAGAATAAGAACTATGTATGGGGAGTAGTTGCTCAATTCTTTTATGTCGGTGCTCAGATTTCTGTTTGGTCGTTTATTATACGGTATGCCATGCAACAGTTGAATTTTGACGGAGTAGTTGCTTCACTGGGAGCGAATGCCTCTTCGGCAGATATTGTGACTGCTTTGAGAAATGTAGAACCGGTGGCTGCCGGATTCTATAACTTTTGTGAGACCATAGGATTAAATGATTTGTTACCCAGAACATCGGAACAAGCCGGAGCTACTTATTATATTATGTCTTTAATATTGTTTGTGACGGCTCGTTTTGTTTGTACCTGGCTGATGAAATACTTTAAACCTCGCAATATTTTATCTGTGTTGGCCATTGCGGCTGTGGGTTGTTGTTTATTGACTGTTTATGGAGAAGGTTTTGTTGGCGTGTATGCTCTTATGGGTATCAGCGGGTGTATGTCTTTGATGTTTCCTACGATTTACGGGATAGGTCTTAAAGGGCTGGGAGAGGACACGAAAATAGGCGGTGCCGGAATGGTAATGGCTATTGCCGGAGCTGCATTGTTAACTCAAATTCAGGGAATTGTTTCGGATACATCCAGCATTGTATTGGCTTATTGGGTTCCGACAATTGCTTTTGCTATCATTGCTTATTATAGTTTGGTTGTAGTAAAAAAGTTAGAAGTTAAAGCTTAATTTAAAATTTATTATTTATGAAAAACATTTCGGTATTAAGTTTTCTGTTGTTGTTTTCTTGTTTCGCTTTTGCTCAAAAATACCCCTATGACGGATTGAGTAATAATATGGGTAATCTTTATCGGTTGTCCGATGCAAAGACTCGTTCCATCAGTCCCGAAAATTTTACAGGGGAAAAAGGCAAAGGAGGTATGGCCGATATAAAAGATAAAGATAAACCCAATGTGGCCAATGCATCCCATGCTGCCCGGGATTTGGGACAGGGTTGGAAAGTGAATCCCTACATACGGATCAATCCGGGAGAAACCATTACTATTGCAGACATTGAAGGTCCGGGTGCCATACAACATATTTGGATGACTCCTACCGGTAATTGGCGTTTTACCATTATGCGTATTTATTGGGATGATGAAAAAGTACCATCCGTAGAATGTCCTGTAGGTGATTTCTTTGCCATGGGCTGGGGAGTCTATGCTCCTTTGTCATCACTGGCGATATGTGTTAATCCGGGAAGCGCTTTTAATTGCTATTGGACCATGCCATTCCGTAAAAAGTGTAAAATTACCATGGAGAATATAAATGATCAGGATCCCATGACATTATATTATCAGATAGATTATACATTGACGGATGTTCCGGAGGATGCTGCTTATTTTCATGCTCAATGGAGAAGAACCAATCCGAATCTTACTTCAGACTATACAATTGTAGATAATATAAAAGGTAAAGGGCATTTTGTTGGAGTTTATATGGCTTGGGGTGTAAATAATAACGGTTGGTGGGGAGAAGGAGAAATCAAGTTCTTTATGGATGGAGATTCCAAATTCCCGACTATTTGCGGTACCGGTACGGAGGATTATTTTTGCGGATCTTATAATTTTGATCGGGAAGGACAATACAAGGAATTCTGTACTCCTTATGCCGGATTACATCAAGTGATTCGTCCCGACGGAACTTATCGTTCTCAGGAAAGATTTGGTATGTACCGGTGGCATATATTGGATCCGGTCCGATTCGAGAAAGATCTTCGTATTACAATCCAAGATTTGGGATGGCGACATGGCGGGCGTTATTTACCGCAACGGTCGGATATTTCTTCTGTAACTTACTGGTATCAGACAGAGCCTCATAATGCTTTCCCGAAATTGCCTGAATGGGAAGACCTGGAAGTGAATTAATGGTTGGAAGAAAAAGATTTATTAAGAATATCCTATTACCATGAAATGGCTTGGAATAATAATTGTGTTCTGTTTATCGGGTTATGTGAATAATGTATTTTCACAAACAAATGATAAGGAATTCGAATTGGCCGAATTGCCCGGGAGCTTTCAAAATTCCGTTCGATCTGTTCGGTTCAATAAGTTAGGTAATTATTCCGGAATTGGGGAAATTAAAGAAATCGATTCGCATATTCTTAAGGTTAGATTTGTTTTTCAATTGAAGGAGCCGGTTCAACAGGATGATTGGCAGGTGAATATAACTCCGGCTTTTGATCCGGTTTTTAATCTGGCTC
>DAIQOU010000180.1:0-8662 GCA_036787725.1 Bacteroidales bacterium | reverse complement strand
ATTTTGGAAATTATTTGAAAGACAAATATAAGATTGATTATGTTTACGCCAATGAACTTGAAATTGAAGAAGGTAAATTGACCGGCAATTACTTGGGCGATATTGTGGATGGAAAGAGAAAAGCGGAATTATTGAGACTGATTGCACAAGTTGAAAATGTAGACATTCGTCAAACGGTTGCTGTAGGAGATGGAGCGAATGATCTGCCGATGATAAGTACTGCCGGACTGGGGATTGCATTTCATGCCAAACCCAAGGTGATAGCCAATGCAAAGCAGGCTATTTCTACAATTGGATTGGATGGAGTACTCTATTTCTTGGGTTATAAAGATTCTCATTTGGACGAAAATATTTTTTGAGTGAAAGAAACCGTATTTTTCCTTTTTGTTTTTACGCTTTTGATCGGTTGTACTACGCCTAAGTCAAAAGAGGTTCCGGAAGAAGAATTTCGGGATTTATCTCATATTAAAAAAGATAATGAATTGGTTGCGTTGACCCTTTCCGGCTCGACTTCTTATTTTATCTATAAAGGAGAGCCTATGGGATATGAATATGAAATGGTGAAAGATTTTGCCGATTTCTTGGGGGTGGAATTGAAAATAAAAGTGGCTGAAAATGTAACTCGATTAACCGAAATGCTGGAAGCCGGAGAAGGGGATATGATTGCTTATAATATACCGGTTACCAATCGGATGAAAGAACAATTGGTGTATTGCGGATATGAATCGGTTAATGAACAAGTATTGATACAACGAGCCGGCCGAAAAGATACTTTATTAAAGGATGTTACTGATTTGGTCGGAAAGGAAGTATGGGTCGTTCAAGGAAGTAAATATTATGACCGACTTATTAACTTGAATGAAGAAATAGGCGGCGGAATTTATATCAAATCCATAGAAAAAGATACGGTCTCGATTGAAGATCTTATTGAATCGGTTGCCAAGGGGACCATCTCATATACTTTCAGTGATCGGGATATTGCCCGGTTAAATAAGACATATTATCCGGACATTAACATCAATTTAATTGTCAGCCATCCTCAACGTTCTTCTTGGGCCGTTAATAAAACGTCACCCGAACTGGCCGGCGCAGTCCGGGAATGGATGAGGGAAAACTATAATAAACCGCGTTCCGGAGCTATTATGAAGCGGTATTTTGAAATGAGTAAAAGACCTCCGGAAGAATCATTTCCTCCTTTAACTGACGGGCAAATATCTCCTTATGATTCTTTATTTCGACATTATGCTCAAAAAGCAGGTTGGGATTGGACCTTGTTGGCATCCATTGCTTATCAGGAATCCAAATTCAATACATCTACTGTTTCTTGGGCGGGGGCTACAGGATTAATGGGATTAATGCCCAGAACTGCTGCTAATTTCGGATTAACACCGGAAGAAATGACCGATCCGGAAAAAAGTCTTCAAGCAGGGACGGATTACATTGTACATCTCCATCGCTTTTATAAAAAGGTTGAGAATGAAAAGGAAAAAATAAAATTTATATTGGCTTCTTATAATGCGGGACCCGGGCATATTTTGGATGCTCAGGCATTGGCTTCCAAATACGGCAAAGATCCGCACGTGTGGGAAAGCCACGTTGAAGAATTTATAAAATTGAAATCCTTGCCTGAATATTATAATGACAGTATCTGCAAATTGGGTTATTTTAGGGGAACCGAAACCCTAAAATATGTCGAGCAGGTAGTAGGGAGATGGAATTATTATCGGGAAAAAGTAAACGAACAAATTCACAAAAATTAAAACGGATAACCGATTGCAAAATAAACTCCCGAATTGTTTTTTAAGCCCTCTTTCAGGAAAGTCCAGCGTTTGCCTTCTTCTCTTGCCGGATCATATACCCGTTTGGCACCATCTACGCGAATAATAAGGAAACTCAAATCGATTCGAAAGCCGATGCCCGCACCCACTGCCATTTCTTTATAAAAGCGATTCCAACTGAATTCTCCGTTTTCTTGTTCCGGATATTTTTGAAGAGTCCAAATATTCCCTGCATCTGTAAAAGCAGCAAGCTCAAGCCATTTGATCAGTTTATGTCGAAATTCCAGGTTTAATTCCAGTTTCAGGTCTCCTACGTGTATGGCCGGGTTGCTTATGTCCCCACTGTAAGATCCCGGGCCCAAATAACGGGTACTCCATCCCCGCACACTGTTCGGCCCGCCGGAATAATATCTTTTTTCAAACGGAAGAATTGCTTGCCTCTTAATTATATTCCCCGATTCATCTTTTAGCGCTATCGTTGAGTTTCCATAAGGATAAGCGGCTCCTATGAGTGCACGCCACGCAATGGAATTTTTAGTGCTTAAGCGAAAGGTTTGTGTATAGCTTACATCTCCTTTTAAGTATTGGGCAAAAGGATTACTCAAGATATTGTATTGTTCTGTATCTGACTTCCCTGCATTCGTTAAAGAAAAAAGGGCATTCAATAGATTACCCGAAGATTCGGCTCCAAAACGAAGGGTATAAAGCCGCTGCCGTACCCGACCGGAAGCCTGATTGGTAAAAACGGCATTGTAGGCTATGCCTGCAGTAAATACATTATCGTAGCTGAAACGAGTAAGCGAAGAATTGTCTTGATTTAAATAATCGCTGAAATAATCGGCTTTCCACGGCATCATCACATAGTTTATGTCTATCAGGCTCAAGGTTTGATTGAGTGTTTTGCGATCGTTTTCCCAATAATACCTCCATGCAAAATTAAAAAATTCGCGTGTGTATTCGGGACGCTTTTGGACCGTTAGGCCGATCTCATATTGGGTATTAACATTGAAGCGTCTCCGTATTCGTTCTCCCAGTACCGGGATGTGGATCTTGGGGAAACTGAGGCCGGTTTGAATCCCGAATTCGTAATAATTGTTGGTAAGCACATCGCCTTTACTTTCATTTACAAATTCATAGGCTCCTCTTAATCGTATATTAAATGTTTCTCCTCCGTTAAATATATTATGATGGTTATAAGTAATATTGGCCGCAATACCCAGATTTCCTGCTTTATTGGTACCGTCCAATCCGACTTGTATGCCATGTATATTTCCGGGAGTAAGAAAAACATTGCAATTTAAGAAAGCGGTATCATTTTCTATTACTTCTTCGTATTGAATGCTGGACCGGCTTAAACATCCCAATGCGTTAAGATAGTTATAGGAACGTGTGGTCCTTCTCTCGCTATAGAGTCCTCCCGGACGAATCAGCAGGTTTTGGGCAATTACATCCGGTTTCAGAAATCGGGAAGGATCATAATAAATGGCCAATCCTTTATGCATTAAACTGTCGGTTACTTCGAATCCTTTCTGATCCAAAGGATCATAACCGCTGTAAACCGTTACATTCTTTATATAATATGGCCTCATCAGCGTTGTATCCTTAAAAATCATGGTCAGATCGACGCGATTTTTTTGGAGAGTGGTATCTGCCAAATAATGTAAGTTATCTATATTAGCTGCATAATATCCCATATTTTGAAGTAATTGCGCTACTTGTTTCCTTTCTGTTTCTACTATATCCATATCAAAGATAGTTCCCGGCTTCAATAAGGTGCGAGGCATACGTCTTGTTAAGATACGGTCTACCCGTTGGTTATCTACCCGCACTTTAAAAGTGTCGATAAGAAACGGGTCTCCCGTAGCCACCTCATAGTTTATCCGGGCTTTTTTTCTGCGAGAAGTATCTATTTGGGCAACCACTTGGTTGTTTAAATAACCTTTATTCTTTAACTCGGCATGAATCTCATAAGAAGAACGATCGGTAAGTTGTCGACTGTAAAGTACCGGAGGAGTTCCCAATTTTCGGATGAATCGCGAAAGCCAAGAGGAATCCGTCCCTGCCAAACTGTATAATCTTAATCGGAATTTGGGATCATTTGGCTTTTGTAAGATTAAAGGCTCTAATTCCGCACTTTTTACTTTCTTATTATCTGTATGGACAGAGACTTTATCAACTAAATAAGAATCCTCGGGTACCAACTTGGTTACACTGCATGAGAATAATAGGAGAGAGAATAACAAAAATAAAAGAGACTTCCAACCCGAAAACGGGAGAATGGAGATCGTGTTTCTGCTTCTTATTTTATTTTTATTCGTCATAATGATTATTTACGTCGTCTGAATAAGTTCTTGATTTTGTCAAATAGTCCCTTGAATGTTTTAGCCTCTTTCCTGTAAGTAACTCCAAGCCCTTGTGTAACGGGAGATTGTACTTGTTCGTACAATTGCTGATTGGTAATGCTGTAGACTTTCAGAACTACATCTCCCGATTTGGTAAGTTTATACTGGATGTCAAAATCTCCGGTAAAGTTCTCGGAAGCCGCCGCCGAATTATTATATCCGAAATTGCCGTTGATGGTCAGCCGGTCATTAAATAACCGGGTGGAAACATTTACATCCATTTCGAGATTGGACATGTCATTGTCATCTGCGTGCAATTCGGTTCCGATACTCCAATTATCACCCAATACACCCGATAATAAATTATTAATTTGGTTGGATGCTAACATTGTCCATAAATTATTCCCGAACGATTGAGTTTCTGTTGAGGAAATCGGAAGGAAAGTGCCTACCACCAATAAATAAGCAATTTGTTTCATTTTTAGTTCGTCGGTATATAATAACCCGTCTATCTTACGTTGGGCTTCTTCTCCTGCCGTGGGAAGTTCAATATCGTAATTGATATCCATTTTATCCAGGTTGCCGGAAACACTCACTAAACAATTGACGGGGATTCGGGCTGTATTTTCCATAAACGCTTGGTCCAATGTAGACAGGGCGGTTCGCAGACTGTAAATCGCAGTCACATCGAAAGAGGTAGCCATCGGATCTCCGACAAAGGTAACAGTTCCGCCTTCTTGAACTTTAAATGTTTTTTTTGTAATATTTTTTATGGAGATACTGCATTGGCCGTCTTCTACTCGGTAATCTCCCAACAGATTCATATCTCCGTTAGCCATGTTATAAGTAAAATCAATTTTACCGCCTCCCGTAACATAAGCCACATCTTTAGTTGCGGGATTAATAACGGCGCCTGCCGTGAGATTATGATCTACCGATAACAATAATTGCAACCGAAGGGGAAGTGATCCGGAAGAGGCCGGGGGAGGAGGAGCATTCCTTTCATGTTGCAATTCTTCAATTGAATCGTTGGGATTAATAAAAGTAACACTGGTATACTCTTCTGCTCCGATGTATTCATCGGGGATTTTTACGAACAGACGCGATTTTCCTCCACTGTTATTGAGGGTCATTTTCGCCAGTATCTCTTTTTCGGAACCGGTGACATCTATATTCCCGCTAATTCTTAACGTTCCGTAGAACAGGCTGTCTGTTTGAGTGGGGTTATTAACTACAAGAAGGTTTTGAACCTTAACATTTATATTGGGTTTGAACGAACTGAAACTCTGATAATTTACTTTACCATTAATAACGGCATTACTCCCCGTTTCGTCTTTTATAGTGAATTTAGAAAAAGAAATCTGTCCCGGAGAAATGGAAATACTGTCATCGATAGAATAGGAAACCCCGGTCATATTGATGCCGAAACCTACTTCTTTAGCCCGTATAACACCCAAAAGTTCCGGATTGCTCATTTTTCCTTGTATATGAATGTTGCCATCCAATGCACCTTTTAATCCAAATAAAAAATCCCTTACCATCGGATCTATCCATTCCAATTGCAGCATATTCAAGTTGGCTCGAACCGATAACGAATCTTTTTCCGGAACCGCATAACCGGCAATAGAAGAGGTGTAGTTGTTCGATTGAGTTAACTCTGCCTTGAAAAATACGGCTTGTCGTTCGGAATTCCATAAACTGGAAAGATTGAGATCGCCGACCGGATTAGTATAAACAGAAATCCCGTTCACCGAAAGTCCTCGGGTAAATATACGGGGCGAAGTCAATAATCGGTTTAATACAACCCGTCCGTTTGCCTCCCCTTCTACTCCAATATCGTATTTTAAGATTTTTAGTAAATTACCCAACTGTACATGAGAAAGATTAAGGGTGAGGGAATCTTCTTCATTTTTGGAAATAACTCCTTGAGCTTCGAAAAATTCATTTTCGGAAAGACTGATCTTAAAATTATTTACTGCATAATACTCATTTAATATGGTTAATTGTGATGGTTGAAGGGTAAATATACTGTCATTCACTTTTATTTCGGAAGGGTCCAGATTCACCCGGATGGCAGGCATTGCAGCAGTATCGATAGACGATAATTCTACGTTTCCGGTAATACTCCCTTCCATATTTAATCCGGCGGAATTGTTTAATACATTTAATCCGATACCGATGTTGTTTTCTTTAAGCAAACGGGCCCGAAGAGAGGCAACCAACGTGTCGGCGGGGGCCGTTCTCTTTCCGGATAAGGTAAGTTCCGGTTCCTTTTTTAAGGAGTCCATATCCAAGGCCAAGTGAATATCTCGGATTTGCATTTCTCCCGTTCGGATCACCGGAATATCCGAGTGAAGATTGATCGCATCGGATTGTTCCCTGTAGCTGACATACATCGTTGCCGGTTCCGGAAAATCCACCGGAAGTCGGAATAATCGAGCAATTTCGGTTGTGTTTTTTAAGTTTAAGGATGCATTTATCTCTGCCGGTGCATGTGTTCGCTGAGTTTTGGATTCAAACATAGCCGGTAAATAGACAGCCAAGGTATTAATAAGGGATTGTCCTATCATATCTAACGAAAAAGAACCGCTTACATTTCCACTTAATATTTCCGAATCGATTTGCACTTTTTTTTCTCGGTCTTTTCCCGCTAAGTAAAATAACGAAATCGTGTTTTGAGAAATCGAATCATACGACAAGGAGTCGACTTTCATTTTGAGTTGAAGACTGTCAATCCGGACTTGAGCCTGCATATTTTCCGGGTCGATTCCGGTTGTTTTGGCGAATACTCTACCGGAGATATCCGGATCCCCCTCTATCGGAAGTAAGCCGGCAGCTTGGGGCTTGACATGAGTAAGACGGGCTTCAACTTCTGCAGTGGGAACCTTCGGACGCATATTATAATATCCGGCTAATGTTAACGGAAAATTGAGGTCTCTGCTTACTGCATTAATCGTAATGCTGTCATTGATATAATTGACGGCTCCTGTTATACGATTAAAAACATACTTTCCGTATCCCAATTGATTAATGGCGGTGCGAGCTGCTATATTCATTCTTCCGTTTCCGGAGATGTTACCTTTGGCTTTCAATGTTAAATTAGCCAACCCGATCGGCATGTTTTTTAATAAAGCATTTAAATAAGTACCTTTTGAAATCAATTCGGCATCAAATTTCGAATCTCCGGAATCATAATCATATCCGCCTGTACCGGTAAGTTTCAAAACTCCTTTGGGTAAACCTGCTTCGAGATCCAAGACCAGTTCGGGCAAAGAACCGGCAGCCGTTCCGGAGAGACGAACATTCCCGGCTTGAAACATGTTTTGTACCGACATGTTATTGCCCGTTAATTGAATGCATTCATCAATACCTTTAGCGTTTGTTACCAACCTTTCTATGTCCAGTTCAAGAGGAGACGATTGCCATTTTTCGTAATCGCTCAAGCGAGCTTTCCCTGCAAGACTGAGGTGAGAGCCGTAATCTATGCGGATGGATTCTATATTGATTTCCGGTAATTTTCCGGTAATTTTTCCTTCAAAAACCAAGGGGGTGGAAGCATTTTTAAAAAGCGGATAAAAAGCTTGTAAGTCATTTAAGTTTAACCCTTCGGTTCCTATGGATATTGAATAGGCTGCTGCTTCTGCCAAGCGGGAAATATCCGATCCGGAGTAATCGATTTCGGCATTTCCTTTTATGGGTTCCGAATCGTTTAATTGTAAAAACAGATCCTTCAGTTGTATTTTTTTATCGGAAGAAGTTAATTCCCCGGATAAGTCTCGAATACCCAAGCCGGATTGTTCTTGAAATAACAACGAGTGAATGGTGATATCTAATTTTTCCGGATCGATTGAATTTAGATCTATCTTAGCCGAAAGATCTTGAACAACAATATGATTCGGATTAAATATTCCCGGGGTTTTTTCCTCCGCATGGATATGGTAGGATACATTTCCGTTTTCCAAGGAAATATTTTCGATTTGAATCACCAGATTGCTTTCAGATTTAGTCGTGGTGTCTTCGGAAGCAAAAGCTTCCACGAAAAAATTAAAATTAAAGTCCGAATCGACGCTGTCTTTGGAAACGAATATCTCAAAATCTTTTACATCGACCCCCGTAATTAAAAGCCGACTGTTTAGTAATTCCAAGAGCGAAAAATTGCCGGAAAAATGATCGGCATACAATAAGGTGTCTCCTTTTAAGTCTTCTACATATACTTGTTTTAAAACCAGGGAGTTAAAAGGCCTTAATTGTATATTTCCGATACTCATCCGATTTCCGGTTTTCTTCATCAGTTCGGTTAATGCTATGTCTTTGATTTTTTGTTGTACTCCGGGTAACCAAAGCAGCCCGTAAGCCAGTAAAGCACATGCTAAAATGAATATAACTGTAATGAGTAATATTCGTGGAATTATTTTTATGATACTTGCTCTTCCCAATTTTGAATGTTTAAGATTTATTGTTTAAAAATAGTATTTCTGTAATTATCTGAAAAAAATATGGATCTTACACAATAAAATAATGCTTTTCAAACATATACTAAAT
>DAIQOU010000700.1:0-2410 GCA_036787725.1 Bacteroidales bacterium | reverse complement strand
CCCCCCAATAAGATGCTACCTCCTATACACAGGGAAATAACTATCCGATGCAATTTATTAAATATCTGTTTCATATTTGTTTCTGTTTTATAAGGTTAAAAAGTTAAATTCAATCCCAAGGAGTAAATACGCGGAGCTAATCCTAATTTGTTATCATTGCTATGATAGGCTTCGGAATCGCCGAATTTCCAGTCTTTTTTCCATACAGCCACGTTGCGTATACTGCCAAAAACTTTGACTTGTTCCAGATTCCACATGGAAGTCAATCTTTTAGGCAAGGTATATCCTACCGAGATATTTTCCAAACGGATAAACGAACGGTCATATAATTTTTGTACTCCGGTTGCCCCGGTGGGTCCTTTGGCTTCCACACGTCCGTATTTATTGGTTGGATTGTCAATGGTCCAATATTCCTTTGCATACATATTTGCCAACGCGTAAGACATCCGTCCTCCATCATCATCGTTGTTAAGATAATCGCCAAACAAACCTTTATGTCCCCAATAAGAATAGATATTAAAAGAGAGACTGAGGTTTTTCCAGAAGGTAAATTCGTTCCGCAAAGAGAAATGGTAAGGAGGAGATGTTTGTCCGAGAAATTCTTTATCGTTATCGTTATACACCGGAGTAACGGAACCATCGGCGTTTATTATGTCGTCGGCAGTATAATTGTTTGCTACTTTCGGATCTCCCGGCTGTTGGCCATATCTTGCCGCTTCTTCCACTTCATCTTTCTGCCAGATCCCGGTGACACGATAATTCCAGATAGTGCTGATGGGTTGTCCGATAAACCAACCGTTTGTTTTATCGTCCATTTCTCTTCTGCCTGTCACGTTTCCTTGTGCATCCAATACATTTTCGTATTCGTGGTACAGATGTTTTATTTCGTTCTTGTTGTACGAAAAGGTTAACGTAGTATTCCATTTCAGTTTTTCATTATCGATATTGAGAGAATTTAATGAAATTTCAATACCGGTGTTATTTACTTGTCCTAAATTGGTTGTAATGCTTGAAAATCCCGTAAATTCCGGCAAACGTTGGCCCATAATCATATCGTTCGTCTTCATATAGTAATATTCTATATTTCCCGATAAGCGGCTATCGAAAAGACCAAAATCAAGTCCGAAGTTCCACGACTCTGTTTTTTCCCATTGCAAAAAAGGATTTGCCATCCGGTCGGCCATTAAATAACGCAACAACTCTTGTTCTCCCGATTGGTTAATATAACCGTGCATATTACCGCCTCCATCGGAAAGGTTGGATAGGGCCAAATAGGGATTGGCCAGCGCTCGGTTACCGTTTTCACCGTAAGATGCACGTAATTTACCGAAATTCATAATATTGTTCCATGGGAAAAACTTTTCGTTTGAAAATGTCCATGCCAACGCTACCGACGGGAAAGTGGCATGGGGATTGGATGAACCGAAAGCCGAATATCCGTCACGGCGAACAGAGGTAGTCAGCATATAGCGGTCGTCATAAGCATAAAATAAGCGGCCCAATAAGGCATCTGCCGTTTCGTAATCGTCGTTAGAAGAATAGGTACTGTTTTCTTTGGTACCGTTTTTGGTATTGTGGAATCCCAACGCATCCGATGGTAAGATTTTACGCGCTTCGATGCGGTCTTTCCAAGATTGACGTTCTTCCGCTTCCTGCACCAACGTAACCATGACATGATGTTTTTTATTGAACGTATGATCCCAATTGATGGTGTTGTTGAGTGACCACTCGAACCATTTTCTCTGCTCACGGTTCACACCACGCTCTGCGGGGTCGGATCCGGGTAAAGCTGCCGATGTAAAATAACGGTCATAAAAAAATTGATAGCGCGGAGCGGCGTTGAATGAGTAAGTAATATCAAAAGGCAGCGTGACTTTAGCATTCAAAATACTGTTTAACACAGTATAGCCCTTTTCCAATTCTTCATAATTTTTTCGAAACAGGTAATTATATCCTCGTTGACTGTAATTTTCGTCCAACGGATATTGTAAAGCATTCCCCTTTTCGTCAGCGAAATCGGCATAAGGACTGTTACGTAGCATTTGATCTAAATCCAAGCTGATATTTCCATCCGACCGATCTTGAAAATTTACATTCGCACCCACTTCAAACCAGTCGGTTACGTTCATGTTTACTTTCATATTGGCACGAATGGCTTGATATTCATCGTTTTTTACTACTCCTTCATTTCTCACATAACCCAGTGATAAGTAATAATTGGCTTTTTCACTTGCACCGCTTACACTGGCATTATAATCTTGATTGAAACCTGTTCGGAGCGTTTTGTCTTCCCAATCAACAGTTCTTCCGGCAAGGAGATTGGCGAGCGCATTTCCTTGGAATCCCAATCGCTTGCCCCAAATGCTCATATCGGACTCTTCACTTTCGTTTGTGGTATAACCTCTCCAAG
>DAIQOU010000699.1:0-2412 GCA_036787725.1 Bacteroidales bacterium | reverse complement strand
TTTCCCGTACTCGAAATGAGTTGTGCTGCTTGCGCCGGCAGGGTAGACAAAATACTCAATCAACACCGGGGAGTGAAAGAAGCTTCGGTAAACTATGCTGCTGCCACGGCAACCGTAGAATATAATCCTTCTGAAACCTCCCCCGAAGCGCTTAAAAATGTCATCCGAGAGGCCGGTTATGACCTGTTGATCGATATAGAAAGTAATACTTCCGACAAAGCAGAACAAGCACAACATGCAAAGTTCAACAAGTTGAAAAAACGTACCGGTGGAGCTGTTATACTGACTATTCCCCTTGTCATCATCGGTATGTTTTTCATGGATATGCCTTATGCCAATGAAATCATGTGGGCACTTTCTACTCCGGTTGTCTTTTTATTAGGCCGGGATTTTTTTATAAATGCTTGGAAGCAACTGAAACACCGTTCATCCAACATGGATACACTGGTAGCCCTCAGTACGGGGATTGCTTATCTGTTCAGTGTGTTCAATATGCTTTTTCCGGAATTCTGGCTTTCACGCGGAGTGCACCCTCATGTATACTTTGAAGCAGCCGGCGTGGTTATTACATTTATTCTGGTAGGGAGGTTGCTCGAAGAAAAAGCCAAAGACAACACTTCTTCGGCTATCAAAAAACTGATGGGCTTACAACCTGAAACGGTTACGATTACAGACGAATCGGGCAATCAAAAAGTAATCGCCATAGAACAAATAAAACGGAATGATATTATCCTTGTTAAACCGGGAGAAAAAGTGGCTGTGGACGGCATGGTAACGGACGGCAATTCGTATGTAGATGAAAGTATGCTCACCGGCGAACCCGGTCCCGTACTGAAAGAGGAAAATGCAAAAGTGTTTGCCGGAACACTCAATCAGAAAGGCAGTTTCCGATTCAAAGCGGAAAAGATCGGTTCGGAAACCATGCTTGCCCGGATTATTCGCATGGTACAAGATGCGCAAGGCAGTAAGGCCCCTGTGCAGAAACTGGCAGACAAAATTGCAGCTGTTTTTGTTCCTGTAATTATCGGCATAGCTATCCTTTCTCTTATCTTGTGGATAATACTTGACTCCGCAAACGGATTTACACATGGATTGCTTGCTCTGGTAACCGTACTGGTGATCGCCTGTCCCTGTGCTCTCGGACTGGCTACCCCTACCGCCATTATGGTAGGAATCGGCAAAGGCGCGGAAAAAGGAATCCTGATCAAAGATGCCGAAAGCCTCGAAATCGCTAAGAAGGTAAATGCAATCGTATTGGACAAAACAGGCACCATTACCGAGGGTAAACCTATGGTAACCGATATGATTTGGCTGAATAACGAGGATACCGGTAAAAATATATTATACAGTCTCGAAAAACGATCGGAACACCCGCTGGCCGAAGCAGTTGTAAACTACCTCGACCGGGGTAAAGAAATAAAACCGGATAACTTTGAGAGTATCACCGGAAAAGGGATCAAAGGTCGTATAAACGGCAGTATGTATTATGCGGGAAACAAAAAGCTGACGGATGAGAATAATATTCATATAGATCCGAAACTTGCAACGGAAGCCGACCGGCTGGAGACCGAATCAAAAACGGTGATCCGGTTTTGCGACGAAACAAAGGTATTGGCGCTCGTCGGAATTACCGACCGGATAAAGGAAAGTTCCGGCCGCGCCATATCACGATTAAAGAAAGAATCCGGTGAAGTGTATATGCTTACGGGAGATAATGAAGCTACGGCACGTGAGATAGCCCGGAAAGTAGGGATTGAACATTATAAAGCAGGGGTGTTGCCTCACGAAAAAGCCGACTTTGTAAAACAATTACAGAACCGGGGAAAAACAGTAGCTATGGTCGGCGACGGAATTAACGACAGCGCAGCACTGGCTCAAGCCGATTTGAGTATAGCAATGGGAAAAGGAAGCGATATCGCTATGGACGTAGCTCAAATGACCATTATCTCTTCAGACCTGACTAAGATACCGGAAGCCGTCCGATTATCGAAATTGACGACCCGAACAATTCGTCAGAACCTGTTTTGGGCATTTATATACAACCTGATAGGGATACCGATTGCAGCCGGAATACTCTATCCGATCAACGGATTCTTATTGAACCCGATGATCGCCGGCGCGGCCATGGCGTTGAGCAGTGTAAGCGTTGTAACCAACAGCTTACGACTGAAAATGAAAAAGATTTAATTTACTCATTAAACTCTATATTGAATAGATTATTATCGTCATATTTATTAACCTCTTATTTTGTTGACATAGGTTTTCTCGGTGGGCACCCGTCCGTTGAAGCGGGCGAAGAAAGAAACGATTGTTTGAAGCGGAGTAAGTTTCGTTTCTTTCCGATCGCAAAACGTTGACGGGTCACCGGAAAACCAAGTCTTGACCTTTTGTTACTTTTCCGGCAAGAGAAAA
>DAIQOU010000179.1:0-8675 GCA_036787725.1 Bacteroidales bacterium | reverse complement strand
TAGAAAGGAAGCAAAAAGAAGAATACAATAATTATCCAATTCGTGTTTTTCATCATTTATTTATTTTTTAAAGTTTTACAAAAGAGTCAATACCCCGGTCTCTCCATATTATTGATTACTTATTTTTCGTTCGATCTTTCTTTTTTGAACGAATATCGGGGGAACGTCTCACCTCTATGCAGGGGAGTGTCTCACCTCTATGCAGGGGAACGTCTCACCTCTATGCAGGTGAATGTCTCACCTCTATGCAGGGGAGTGTTTCCCCCGGAGACAATATAAAATTATGCTTTTAAAAAAGAAGAATGATAATTGGTTCCGTTCCGGGTCATTATCTTCAAAATATAAAAACCGGCACTCAACATCGAAACATTTATATTGTGTTCCGTTGTATCCATTCGTATCATCCGTCTTCCGGTCGCATCATATATACAAACTCTTCTCACGCTTTCAGTATCGGGTAAAGATAAAGAGATCGTTTCTGTAGCGGGATTCGGGTAAACCGTTATTTTGGAAGACTCCCGTCTGAAAGTTTGTAATCCTGTCGGGTCTGTATCTACCCGGGTAATAATCGTATCCACATTACTCGCAATGGCAAATGCGGCATGCTTCACCAGGCTGTAGGGATGAGAAGTCGCCACATCATTTCCCATGTCCCAGTAAAAAATCCCTCTTAAATCCTTTTCATGGATAAATTCCGCACGGTTACGTGTTTGATTCACTCCGGTAATAAAACGGTATTTTCCGTTCCCGTCCGTCACCACATCCATATCGGGAGTATAACTTCCATCCAACAATCCGTTTCTCACTCCGATGGGAGGAGCTGTTGTCACTTGATTTCCCTCCGGATCATTACACGCTCTCGAGGTGGTAGTCGCATACGAAAGGACGATTTTATCATCGGGATACCCCTGTTTTTTAAATCGACTGTAAGCATCCAAATAAGTATCCCACTTAAAATTTGTCGGTTGAGGGCCATAAATCTGAAACAAAAAATAGTCTACATACTGCATATATTGAATCGGAAATGCATAAGAAACATAATGAGGCGAAACCGTAAAAACCTTATCTTCCGGCAATAACTTGGCAATCTCTTCAATCAGCTTTCCGTAATTATTAAAACAAGTCCCGTCATAGCACCATTCAAAGTCCAGATCGATGCCGTCAAATTCTTCGGCTGCTTTTGCTATTTCGGCAGCCAGGGATTTTCTTTTGGTTGCATTCGCAAAAGTAGTTTGCCAACCCTCATGACTTTTTACACTCATACGAATCTTATATCCGCGATATCCCTCGTAAGCACTCCGCATAATACCGATAAAATGGTTGTATGAATACGAATCGTATCCTACATTCTCTTCATTATCATAATTCCAAAAAGAGTTCATATTGAACAATGTTTCCGCCGCATTCATCACTACACCGAATCCCGGCATGGGCAATCCGTTTTTCATATAACTTTCAATTTGGGAAGAACTCCGCCCGGCATGCCAGATCGCCGTTTCATCCAACTTTCCATCTATATGTTCTCCGATCAATGCAACCGTTTCCGAACTTCCCGAAGGCATAAAGCTCTCCAATGATTTATTCGGAACATCCTCCGCATGCGGAAAAACGCTTTTCCCATTAAAGGTAAACAAAAAGTTTTTTACCGGTCCCATACTTAAATCAAATGCAGCAACCCCCAAGTGCCACCAACTGCCCACCGGGGAAGAAACTGCCGAACCGGGAACGGTACATTTATATTCCTTTCCGTTGAGTCGAACAATCACATGTTTGGCGCTTTCCGTCCCTAACCGAATGGAAAATCCTTCTTCATCGGAAGCTTCCTTTTTGAAAATAAAAGCGCCCTCCGTCCACTTTTCCAGATAAATCCACGTATGAAATGTATATTTATCATTTGGAGTAAACGCTTTGGTTCCCGCTTCCATCCGGGCATCTTGCCCGGTTAATGATAAAACTCCCGTTCTTCCTTTATATTCGGGCAAATAACCGCCTCCGGTGATTCGTCCTTGATTATCGGGAAAAGGCATCTTGATACCGCCTTCGGGTGTGGATTCGATTCCCAGCACAATCAGGTCATTGGCAAGCAAATATTTCTCTTTATCGATTCCCCGGTCTGCAAAACGGGAAAAATCCGTATAAGCCGTATGTATCCGATATTTAAAGAGCGAATTATCAGCAACGATTTCACGTTCGGAACCGCTAAGCGAAAAGGTCCCGTGACAATTAAACTTATAATCGACCACCCGATCGCACAGGTTCTGGTCGAATTTGTAATAAACCAACAAATCGTCCCATTGCGGATGGTATCGATTGATTGTATTACGCCATAAAACAAAATCCGGATTGATTTCGGTTTTCCAGATACGAAACTCATCCATGCGTCCGCTGAAGTTCTTTCCGATAAAGAAATCTCCTTTCAAAGACAAACTTCCAAACTCCAAAGAAGTTTCTTTCGCCTTGACTCCATTGATTAAAATCAATTGCTTATGAGGAGAACCGACCAAAGTGAGGTGAGTCCATCGATTCACCCCTATCTCGGAGGAATTGACTTCAATCGTTTGACTTCCCGAAGAAAAAATCAGTTCTCCCGGTTTACTTCCCAATCGAGCGGAAAAAGAAGGATTTCCGGCATAAATCACAGCATCGGGAGTCCAGGCGGAAGGATTGAACCAACATTGAATGGAATAGGTATCCGATTGTTCCGGACCGGTTGCGGAATTAAACCGGACATATCCTTCCGATGACAATTTCAAGCAATAATTATCTGCTTGAGCAAAAGCACCGGTCCATCCGATCAAGACCAAAATTGAAAAAACAATAACTGCTCTCATATTACCAATTAAATAATTCGGATTCCGGCGGCAACCGGTATACACCCGATTACCGCCGCTGTATTTAATTAACTACTATTTTTGCCGCTTTTTCACCTGCCTTCAAGATGTATATACCCGGCGAAACGGAAAATGAAAATTGATTTCCTTCATTTACGAAAGAAGCCGTTTGTTGTCCGGTGATATTGTATACGAACAGCGTATTTTTACCTTCCAAATTATAAACGGTAACCCGGTTTCCGATTACTCCCACCTGCAATTTTCCTTTTTCCTTCACATATTCAATGGAAGTATTTTCTCCCGGCTTATAACTTACCATCCGTCGATCCACGGGAGCGCCCGTCGGATTTTTCGTGAACTTAATTTCCTTAATCAACAGTGTTCCGCCGGCAATTCTGCCCCCCAACAGTTCTACCTTCAAACGCGTGGGGTTGCCCGATGCTTCGGGAATGGTAATGTCCATTTCATGAATCATCCACTTGGAAGAATCATAAAACGCTTCTCCCTCTTCATTCGGTATCGGATCTCCCTCTTCGTCCGTAGCTTGAAAATAATCACCGGGATATTTATCCGGAACCTCTGTCAAAGCCGGAGATACATTGTTCTGGAAATTAGAAGTATAAAACTTCCCTAAAATGGATTCTTCCGATGATATTTCGTTTTCCGCAACAGAAAAAACCATACGGACGCGAACCTTCGCCGCTTCTTTCGCTTCGTCTTCCGACATTCCCTGTGCCTTGAACTCAGCTACGGTCGGCGTTTTGTTTTTATCAAAATAGAAATTCAGGTTACACCATGCTCCGGCATATCCGGTTCCCATAGGTGTTCCAACATTGTACTTTGAATCAGCGCCTTGCACGCAAAGCACTTTTCCCACTTCTCCACCCAGATCGACCACGGTTAATCCTTCTTGAAAACCGACCACTTGCGGAGCATCCTTTCCCGTAATATGAGGAGGAGCACCGGCTAAAACAACAAAACCGTCAGCAAACCCCTCTTCGACAATAGCCCACGCTGCCGGCGGATTAGCTCCGGCATTCGTAGCATCAATAACATAAGGCCCTTCCGGCAGATTGGCAAAAACATAACGGGAAGGCGTAATATCTTCTTGTGCGAACCCGATCGCAAAACAAGAAATAAAAACAGAAAGGAGTAAATTTCTTTTTTTCATGGTTGTTAAATTTAATATTACTAATAAATAATAGGGAGAGAGTTCTCCGATACCCGAGCAAATGTAAATCAAGAAACAAAATCGAATGTTCGGCATTGTCTGAGAAATGTTCGAAATTGTATAATTTGTAAAAAAGCGCATTCAAAGCCCGATTGCACTTTTTTAATTCAGACAATTTCAAACATTGTTTATACAATTCAAAACATGAAAAAGTAAAATACTCGTTTAATTTGCCTGTATTTTAATTCAATAAATAAAATCGGAATAAGCCAACCAACAATATTTATCATGGAATACAACAAACTCACCATTGGCTTGGGAACAATAGTCGCTTTATCGCTGTCGGCCTGTTCCGAAAAACAAGAGCAAAAGCCGCTCAACATTATTTACATTATGTCTGATGACCATACCGAACAGATGATCAGCTGTTATGATGATCGTTTCGGATATACACCTCATATCGATCGCCTGGCCGCCGAAGGAGTACGCTTTACGAACAGTTTTGTAGCCAATTCCATTTCGGGACCCAGCCGCGCCTGTATGCTCACCGGTAAACACAGCCATAAAAACGGGAAAATCAATAATGAAGATTATTTCGACGGGAATCAACAAACCATGCCTAAATTATTGCAAGCCGCCGGATATCAAACGGCAATGATCGGCAAGTGGCATTTGGAAAGCAACCCTACCGGATTCGATTATTGGGAGATTCTCCCGGGACAAGGAGATTATTATCATCCGGAATTTATCACTCCCGATGGAGTTCATAAAGAACAAGGATATGTTACCGACATTATTACGGATAAAAGCATTCAATGGTTGGAAAATCGCAAAAAAGACGATCCCTTCTGTTTGTTTGTTCATCACAAAGCCACACATCGCAATTGGATGGCTAAATTGCAAGACCTGGAAGCTTATGAGGATAAGGAATTCGAACTTCCCGAAAATCTGTTTGACGGTTACGAAGGGCGTCTTGCTGCTGCAACCGCAGAAATGCAAATTGACAGGCACATGACCTTCCGATACGACTTGAAGGTTTCGGACCCGTCGGGAGAAGTGCATCCTTTGGATATATTATACAACAAAGGAGATTCTCTCGGAACCTACGGACGCCTGTTGCCGGAAGAAAAACAACAATGGAATGCCTTCTATGACTCGATCGACATTGATTTCCGGAATAAAAGACCGGAAGGAAAAGAACTTGTGAAATGGAAATACCAACGGTATCTGAAAGATTACCTCAAAACGGTCAAAGCCCTCGATGACAATATCGGCCGCTTACTCCATTACCTGGAAGTAAACGATTTGCTTGAAAATACATTGATCGTTTATACTTCCGACCAAGGATTTTATATGGGTGAACACGGCTGGTTCGACAAACGGTTTATGTATGAAGAATCGCTCCGAACCCCGTTGGTAATGCGTTTGCCGCAACGCCTGAAAGCACGGGGAGTCATTGCCGAGATGATACAAAATATTGATCACGCTCCTACATTTCTCGAAATAGCAGGTATAGAAATTCCCAAGGACATACAAGGAGAGTCATACTTGTCCTTACTCAAAGGAGAAACACCCGAAAATTGGAGAAAATCCGTTTATTATCATTATCAGGAATATCCGGCCGAACACGCCGTGAAAAGACATTACGGAATTCGTACCGCACAATACAAATTGATCCGGTTTTACCATGATATCGATGCATGGGAACTTTACGATCTGAATGCCGATCCCAAAGAAATGAATAATTTAATCCGGGATCCCAATTACCGTATCACATTCGAAGAGTTAAAATTACAATTGCAAGAGCTGCAAGAAAAATACGATGATCCGATACGATTAAACTATCATTAATCGGAAAACAAAGAACTCGAAAAAGCAAGTATTTTCCCTCTATCCGAGAAGAAATACAATTTTAACGTTAACAACCGGAAAAACACAAACAAAAAAGGATGAAGAAGTGTATTTTGTTTTTTAGCATACTATTTATATCACCCCTGCTTTTTGGTAAAAACACATTGGGATTGGTTCCTTTACCCAATCATATAGAAATGCACGAGGGGAGGTTTTCATTCAATGAAAAAACACAATGGACAGTAGAAAATGAAAAACAAAAAGCAATTGCGAGCTTCCTAACCAACCGTTTCTCGCGAACGTGCGGTTGGAATCCGTCAATAAAAACAAGCGGGAAAATAAAAAAGAACAGTGTTTGTTTCCAAACAAACGCCTCTCTTCCGGAAGAAGCTTACGAACTGATTATCCAAAAGGAAAACGTTTTATTGAAAGCCTCTTCCGAGAAAGGATTTTTCTATGGAATTCAAACGTTACTTCAATTGTTGCCGCCCGAAATTCATTCGGGGCAAACCGTTCGGACCGCTCATTGGGACATTCCTTGTCTAAGTATCTCCGACCGACCCCGTTTCGGATATCGCGGATTTATGTTGGATGTCTCCCGTTATTTTATGCCCAAAGAAGACGTTTTATGTTTCATCGACTACCTTGCTTTCCATAAAATCAATACTTTTCATTGGCATCTGACCGACGATAACGGCTGGCGTATCGAAATAAAAAAATATCCCGAATTAACCGATATCAGTGCATGGAGAGTAGAACGACATAATAATTTTCCTTTACGTTCGAATCCGGAACCGGGCGAAGCCCCCGTACGCGGCGGCTACTATTCGCAGGAAGATATTAAAGAAGTGATCCGATACGCACAAGAACGGTTTATCGAAATCATTCCCGAAATAGAAATGCCGGCCCATACCAATGCTTCGCTGGCAGCTTTTCCGCAACTGGCCTGCCCGGTAATCGAAGACTATATCGGCGTACTGCCCGGCGGCGGCGGCCGGAACTCGGCCAACATTTATTGTGCCGGTAATGACAGTGTTTTTAGATTTCTGGAAGATGTCTTAACTGAAGTAATCGCTCTTTTTCCTTCCCGGTATGTCCACATCGGCGGTGACGAAGCCGAGAAAAGAAACTGGAAAAAATGTCCCAAATGCCAAGCACGTATGCGAGAAAATAACATTCCGAATGAAGAAGAATTACAAAGTTATTTTATCCGACGTATTAATCGATTCCTGATAAGTAAAGGAAAAAAACTGATGGGATGGGACGAATTGGTTGACAGTGAAATTCCGGAAGGCGCTACCATCTTCGGTTGGCGCGGACCGGGTACGGCCGGAGAACGTGCCGGAGAACTGAAATTCAACTACATAAAATGTCCTGCCTTAAAATATTATCTGACCCGTTACCAAGGTCCCCAATGGTTCGAACCGTTCACTTATTTCGGAAATATTACCCTAAAAGATATCTATACTTACGAACCCAAACCGGCAACCCTTCCCGATTCGGTAGGACAATACATGTTGGGAGTGGAAGCCTGTTTATGGAACGAGTTTGTAAACAATACGGCCGAAGCCGAATATCAACTTTTTCCCCGTTTCATTGCCTTTTCGGAAACCGCCTGGACATTCCCCGAAAATAAATCCTGGGATCATTTTATCTCGCGTTTGGACAATATTCTTGAAAGTTATGACAGAATGGGCATTAATTATGCCAAATCCATGTATAATATCGAACATTGTGTACGGCCGGTGAACGGAAAATTGGAAGTTGAATTATCCAATATACGTCCCGATCTCGAAATTCGTTATACGACCGACGGAAGCGAACCGAAAGGCGATTCCCGGCTTTATAACGGAAAATTCCGTATCGATCCGGGAAGTACCGTTCGTGCGGCAAGTTTTATGAACAACAAAAGAATGGGAGAAATTCTTCCCTTGCAACCGGTATCCCACAAAGCGACCGGTTGCCGTGTGGAATCCGCAAAAACATCCGCTTATGTGTTGACGAACGGATTGCGCGGGAGTGAGAAAATGACCGATGGGGAATGGCTCGATTTTTATGATTGCGACGGGGAATTTACCATTGATTTGGGGAAACCGACCGATTGCTCCGTCATTTATGCAGGTATGCTGAACAACGCCGGCATGGGAATTCACTTACCGCAATCCATTACGATTGAACGTTCGAATAACGGAACGGATTTTACTCCCTTTTTCCAACAAACGTACAATGCCCCGGAACGGTTTCAGAACGGTTTTTTCAAAACTACCGAAATATACCGTTTCGATCCCTTAACGACCCGTTACCTGCGATTCAAAGTGCAAAATCCCGGAGTCGTTCCCGAAAGGCTGATTCGAGCAGGACAAAAAACCCGAATGGTTTTTGATGAAGTGATTGTTTATTGAATCCCGGAAGAGAAAGACTAACTACCACACCGCACAAACTTAACTCTCCTACCGCACCGGTTTAATATTGCCAATACAGTAATTTAGAACCGGCAAGTACATGCTGCGTGAGTGGGAAGTACTTCCCGCTGTCGCAGCATGTACTTCTTATTTGAGTGAGAGGTACGTCCGGATATTAATTCCCGGATTTCAAAGGGAAGGAGTGTTTCAACAAACATACTTATTTCTTAAGAATATAAGCTATCATTTCTCTGTTTTTTTATCCTTTGTGTACAATTATTATTTTTGTTAATTATTCACTTGCTTTTCCCCACAGTGAAACGGAATTACCTTCCTAATTTCTGAATAATTCGACGGACCCTGTCGTTCTTTTGAACCGATGGCGAAATAAAATTTCGCGATTATTCTTTAAATTGTGCT